>JASHUO010000265.1 GCA_030039975.1 Alphaproteobacteria bacterium | reverse complement strand
TGACCTGGTCGCAGCGCTGAACGCGGGCAAGCTCGCCGGCGCGGCACTGGACGTCTACGAGCAGGAGCCGCTACCGAGCGAGCATCCCTTGTGGACGATGCCGAACGTGCTGTTGACGCCGCACATGGCCGGGTACGGCCCATACCTCGATGAGCGGCGATTCCAAATCATCGTGGACAATTGCCGCGCCTTTTCCGGCGGGCACGCGCTCCGCAATGTCGTTGACAAGTCCGTCTGGTTTTGACGCGTCCGCGAAATTCACGGGCTATTCGGCCGCGGCGACGAGGCGAAGTTCCGAGTGAGGGCGTGCGCGGGGCGACGGTACTTCCTGGTTCTGCCCCAGCGGCCAGTCGTCGGTTTGATAAATGTAAGCGCCGGGTTCTTCCTGGATGAACGAACCGCCGGTACTCGCGTCTGCCTTTGGCGGCATCCAGCGCAAGCAAAAGCCCAATTTGTGCTCCATGCCCAGAAAGTCGCGGAACCGGACAAAGCCATAGACCCAAATCTTGTTGAGGCCGCTGAGAAGCCCGTGAACCTGGCTCTCCGAGAGCTCGCCGAGCCGCCGGTGCGCCTCGATACCGACGGAGTTGCCGCTTTCCACGGCCTCGACGACGGCCAGCGCCTCGACGAAATCGTAGGCCGGATCGGGTGGAAGCGCGTGACCCAATCTCACGTCAACGCATTTCTCAAGCACCAGCGCCGTCGTCCGCCCGTAGTTGGTGAAGCGAACATCGATGGACGGGGCCCTTAGCGCCTGCCTCACGCTCTGATCCGAATAGGCCAAATGCACATGACCCAGCTCGAACCTGGGCAGCTCTGCGCCAACCATTGCCCGAGCCTGCAGGGCGGCCGCGTCCGCCGATCGTTTGGCGGCATCGGCGGCCTCCCGTGCGGCGGCAATCATCTCTTTCAGATCGCGCGACTGCTCGCCGGCGACGCCGATCAGACCGGCGGTGGATCGCCAGAGCCGGTAAGCGAAGAACACGAGCAAGCCGTTGAACAGCATGAGCAGCGACGGCAGCCACTCCCGTTGCCCCAGCAAGGCCCAGACCTGACCGAGTTGGCGCCCCGCAGCGGCAAGCGACCGATCGAGGATTTCGATCGAGACAATATCGCGGTCCGAGCCGGGACGGGGCGCGCTTTCCCGCTCGGCGCTCACGGTACCGCCGGTAGCTATTCCGCCATCGCTGGAACTGGCGCCAGACTGATGATCAGGCGACGGATCAACGACAGTGGCGACGGGCGGGCTGCCTTGAGTTGAAGGCGGTTGATTTGATTGGGCATGCGCTTGACCGCCCAGCAACGCTATGACCAGCACGACCCGCAACGGGAGACGCATTGTTGGCATTCCCTATCATGGACGGGAGATCAATCCATGATCATGCCGGTCGGTACCGTGTCGGCGCCAATGGCCTCTTCGTGTTCTTTTTGGGCAACACGAAAATGAGGAAATCTGGAGCGGGCGAAGGGATTCGAACCCTCGACCCCAACCTTGGCAAGGTTGGTATGGCTAGATTAACATATTGAAAAATCAGGCAAATCATGCCCGCTTGGCGGCCTGCGTCAGAATTGTGTCAGGCGCGAACCCCTGTGCTTGCGGCCTCACGAGCTAATAGGTGATCTGCCACCAGGGCGTCGCTGGAGGGCTCACTCGTTGCGATGAGCCGTAGCTTAGCCCGCTTCGTCTGCGGTGCCCGGTGAGCGCACCAAAGCGGACCGAGTGCTTGCGATCAGCTTCTTCCGAGTCGTGCCAGCAGGAGACATTCCATTGCGTGCCCCATGTATGTAAATACACAGACCGCGGAGTTGAGAGGTGCTATCGTTCGCGGTGATCCAGTGCTTGACGCGGCTCTTTATTGTTGAGATGGGGCTCGGAAATGAAGAGGCTCGCCAGATGACGCGGGTCCGCGTCGCTCTCCGAGTTCCGGTCGGTCGGCCGTTGCCCGACCTCGCGGCGTTCGTCGTCCGCTGCGAGGAAGCAGGCTTCGACGGTGTCGGCATCCATGACCATCCTTCAAGCGGCCGGGACGCTTACTTGGCGCTGGCGCTGGCGGGCCGGGCGACGCGCCGCCTTCGACTGTTCCCGGCCACTTCAAGCCCCTCGGTTCGGCATCCCCTGGTTCTCGCTTCTCTCGCCCACAGCCTAGAGGAGATCGCACCGGGCCGGACATATCTCACCGTGGCCCCCGGATTCATTTCGACGCGGAGTGTCGGGAAACCGCGCGCGCCAGTAGCTGTCATGCGTGAAGCGATCCTCGATCTCCGGCGCCTCCTCGCCGGGGAGGACGTCGAGTTCGGTCCAACGTCGACCCGCCTCAGGAACCGAAGTGCGACACCGACGCCGGTCTATCTGCTGGCGGCCGGGCCCCGCATGATCGAACTCGCCGGCGAGGTGGCCGACGGCGCCTTTCTCATGGTCGGTCTCCATCCGGCGGCCGTCCGCGCAGCGCTTCGTCATCTGGAGGATGGGGCCGGGCGGGCCGGCCGCTCCCTGGCCGGCTTCCCGGTGGTGTTCGTGATCACGCTTGGTCTCGGGTCCGATGCCGAGGTGGGAACGCGATGGGTGCGGAGCTGGTTCGCTCAAGGTCAGCCCTTCCTCGCCTATCCCAGCGCGTCGAATCTCCGTTGGCTCAGGGAAGCCGGCTTCGAGCTTGAGGAAGCGCACGATCCCGCTGCGATACCCGAGGATCGGGCGCGCCAAATTGCGGATGCATTTGGACTGTTCGGCCCACCAGAGCGTTGTGCAGAGCGACTCCTGCGGGCGCGAGAGGAAGCGGGCGTTGAGCACGTATTCTTGTTCCCGGCTCATGACCTCGCCCGCGGCTACGAGATGCCAGAGGCCGAAGTGCAGGCTTTTGAGGGAGTGATCCGCCCGCGGCTCGAAGGATAGGCAGCGAAGGACCTTCTGCTGCCGCTAGGGAATTTAAGTTCCGATCGTCTCCATCGCTCCGACATAAGGTGATGCTCTTCGCAAGTCTAGACTGGGCCATCGCCGTCGCATGCCTTGCCGATCCGATCGCGACATGGCCGACGATCTTTTGGGACAGCAATTGCAGTCAGCAATTGGTCGCGATGCATGTCGCCTGTGGGTCAAAGTGAGAAGAGCTGTGCCGCAATGCGTAGGTCGGCCGATCATGTGAAAGCAGACTTGCTCTGAGCATATTGGCTCTTCTCAGTTTAACCCCAAGCCGACATAGGCCGGATTGAAACGCCGCGGCGCAGCGGTCCCTCTCGACTACGGGTCCTATCCTTTCTGTCGCATCGCAAGAGGCGCTGCCAGCGTCATCTCGATACGCTAGGTGAGGCCAAGCGTCTTGATGATTGTGGCGCGGTGCGTCTCGCCTGTCTTGATGTCTTGCAGTCCTGTCTCGCATGAGAAGGAACTTGAGGTTTCTGAGGGCCCGCTAACTGTCTGGCCACGCGACGCGCAGCACCGCCGGACAGGTTTTGGATGTGGCCTACACACGATACATCCCGTAGCTCGGGGGATCACCTGATAGCACGGCACGGCGCGGCGCCACAGAGTGAGTACACTGTAATGAAGGTGCT
>JASHUO010000264.1 GCA_030039975.1 Alphaproteobacteria bacterium | reverse complement strand
CTGCCCCGCCGAAGATGTAAGAAACCTATATATATCAGACGGTTATGTCTGGTCAAATCGACCGGACGCGGCGCCGGGGCGGTGGTTCTTGGCGGTCGGCGAGACCCAATTACACTAATACTCAGTACGCCGCATACACGCCGGCGCTGCACACCCAACGACTGGCAAAGCCCTGCCCAATCGAGCAAATCTCCTATCCCGCACTCCGACGCCCGGCTACCCCCTTATCGATGGCGGCAGGGATTAGCGGTGTCACCTCTCGTAGGACCTCCCTTCAGGCCCTTCGAGGGGGCGGTCGGCAGCGCCGCGGGCTCCGAATTTGCCATCGATGTCGTAATGTCGGCTGTTGATTCTTGGCGCGCCTCTGCGCGTACCCCCCTCCCCTCCCTCCCCCTCAAGGGGGGAGGGCTACCGAGTTGTCGCCGTTGAGCGCCGTGCGAATACCGAACCGCGACAGATCACGTCTCGAGAGCCGCACGCGATAAAAACTGAAGATTGGCGATGCGCAGCTTCTCGGCTTCTTCGTCGTGGATGAACGGCAAAAAGGCGTAGCGACGGCCACGCGTGACTTTGCTGACGCCATGCAGAAGCGATGAAGAGAAGATGACCGCCGCGCCGATCGGCCCCTTGATCTGCTGTTCACTGAATTCAGGGAATACGAGTCCGCCGCCCTCGAAATCATCATTCAAGAATAATGAGGCGGCGAAGCGGCGATGCTCCGTTGCTTTCACCGTATTGTCGCGGTGAGCCGCGAAATGACCGGCATCCTCCGCGGCGTAGCAAGCGATCAGATAGCGCTCTACTCTTGAGGGCTTGAACTGAAACGCCGCTACCATCATCGGGCCGACGCGGCGCGCGATCCGTGCCTTGATCTCTTCCATCAAAGCTTCGTCGGTGATCGTGTAATCTCTCCGGCGTTTCACGCTGGCATCAAAAGTCTCGACGGCCTTGCCGCCCGTTTCCCGCATGAAGCCGCTCTCTCGCCCGCCATCCCGCTTGAAAATATCAATCAGGTAACGGCAGAACTCCGGCTCAAAAACATTCGGCAACAGGAGGAAGGGCGCCTGCACATCAAATCCCGAAGCGCGCGCAGGCGGGGGCAGCTTGTTGAGGAGCGCGAACAATTGCTGCCGGTCGGATCCATCGGGGCGAAACGGAATGACGTCAAGGACGCGCTGCATCGGATCGAGAATGATCCATACCCTGATGCGGCCGACGCCATAGGACCGCTTTACCGAAGCATCGGCATCCCACAGGAACGTCAAAGATGGAAAATCCTGGCTCAGAGTGAGTTCGGTTCTTTCTGCGGGGTTGGAGGAAATGCATAAGAAGACCAGCTTTTTCTTCTCGACGAGCTTCCGGTGTTCATGCAGGTCCCAAAGAGTCGCCTGCCCGACCGCGTCGCGAGCTTCTTGATAAAAGCACAGCACGAGGTAGCGCCCCGGGAACTTGTCAAAGAAGAAGCTGTACGGACCTTGAGTACAGGGCGGTGCCAGATCGCCGCGCTGAATGTGCTCTCTCAGGGCAAAGGGATGCGGCTGAGAAATGTCTGCCATGGAATGGTCTCCGGCGCTCACGCCACGGGGACGGCGTCGAAGGCGATCGAAACCCGCGGCTCGGACGAGGTGAAGGGCAAAGTGCGGTGGTAGAAATAAGAGGGGAAGAGCAGCATGAGACCCTCGCGCGGCTGGATGGCGCGCGTCTCCGGCACGGCCTGGCAGGGGAAGCGCTCGGGGTTGCCGCCGAACTCGAACCAGCCGGCCTGGCCTTGATCGGGCGCGCCGATGGGTTGCGGGATCTTCGGGTAATAGACCCCGCTGATATAGCCGGCGTAGTGCACATGCGGGTTGAGCGTGCCCTCGCCGTCGAGCACGGCCGCCCAAGACGTCAGCTGCCAGCGCCGCGGCGGGTTCACCAGGAAGGGATGCGTCGGGTCGCGCCGCGCCAGGGTCCGGATATAGTCCGAAGCGGCGGCCTCGACCATGCGCTCGAACGCCGCCGCCGGCCCTTTCGGCTCGGCGAGGAATTCCTCGGTGATGCGCAAGGTGGCGCAGTGATAGCGCGGATCGGTCTTGGGCGGCAGCTGCAAGGTCGGATGCTCGAGCGCATGGCGCGCCAGCGCCGCGTTGAACGCCGCCATGCTGGCAAAGCCTTCGGGCGGCTCGCTGAACTCGATCATCTCGACGAAGCGCTCGAAATCGACGAGGTAGCGCGCCGCGCTGCGCTCGCCGAGCTCCGCCAGGGCCACCGCCTTGAGGCCGAGCACCTCGACATTGGCCGGCACCAGGCGCAGCCAGCGGTCGCAGAGCTCGACCGCGTCGCGCCATAGGCCGCGCTCCATCAGGAAGTCGGCGAGGGTCTGCAGCGCCTTGACCCAGTCGCCCTTGAGCGCCACGGCACGGCGCAGGCAATCGATCGCGCCGTCGAGATCGCCCGTTTCATGCAGGGCGAGGGCGAGATTGCGGTGCACCTCCGCCGCGTTCGGCGCCAACGCCACGGCGCGGCGATAGCTTGCCACCGCCTCCTCCCAGCGGCGCAAGGTGTAAAGCGCGTTGCCGAGATTGGCATGCGCGGCGACGAGATCGGGACGCAGCTTGGCGGCGCGGCGAAAAGCGGTCACCGCTTCGTCATGGCGGCCGAGCCGCGTCAGGGCATTGCCGAGATTGTACTGCGCCTCGGCAAAACCGGGCTTGGCGGCGACGGCGGCGCTGTAATGCGCCACCGCCTCGGCGACGTCGCCCAGCTCGGCGGCGATGAGGCCGGCGAGCGCCAAGACATCGGCGCGGCGCGGCTCCGCCGCGATGATCCGCCGGCACGCGGCCAGCGCCTCGGAGCGCCGCCCGGCGCGATAGAGCGTGCTCAGCTGCTGCAGCACTGCCGACGGCGCGGCACCCGATGATCCCGGCCTCTGCATCCCGTCTCACAAATCCGCGACGGCTGCCCCCCTCCCTACCCTCCCCCTCAAGGGGGGAGGGGATCGTAGGCGGGAGGGGATTGTGCGCGCCGTCTCAACGGTCCGCGTAGTACCATGGCGGCCGCGCCGGGCGCAACGCGCCCGGTTACTTCCCGAGCAGCCCCTTGAGCAGCTGTTGGGCACCCGCCGGTCCGCCCTGCAGCGTATTGCCGATGCCTTGCGCACCGCCCTTCAGCAATTGCGCGGGATTGCCAACGATGCCGGCGAGGTCGGGCTGGTAAGAGAGATCGTCCCAGGGGCCCTTCACGATCACCGGCACAGCAACCGCCCCGGCAAGACGCGGCGTCAGCTTGTAATCGACGGTGCGGCGCGGCAGGTCGACCGTACCGGCGCCGGTCATCGGCACCTCGCCCGATTTGAGCTGCAGGTCGTTGTTGCGCAGGATTCCGTTCTGGATCGTGTAGGTACCCGTGAGCGAGCCGAAATCCGTCTCGTCCGAGGCGCCGGCCTGAAAGGCCGAACCGATATTCTTCACCATGGCGACGAGATTGACGCCCTTGATCTTGCCGTTGGCGAGATTGAAGTTGCCCTTGCCGTCGAGCGTGCCGACGATGTCGCGTTCGCTCTTGCCATGGCCGGTGACGGCGATCGTGAAGGCGCCGTCGGCGATGAGGCGATCGCTGCCGGCGGCGGCTTTGAGCAGCGGCTCCATCTGCACCCGGCTCAGATCGAAATCCGCCTCGATCCCGGGGACCGCGCCGCTGCCATCGAGCACCACCTTGCCCTTGCCGGTGCCCTGATAGAGCTGAAGCTGGGTCAGATCCGCTTCGAGCCGGCCGTTCACCAAGTGCAGCCCGAGCGCGCTGCGGCCGACCTGGATCTTACGGTAGACGAGGCTGTTGCAGCTCAGCGCGAAATCGACATCGGCGGATTTCAGCGGCGCCACATCGATGGGCTGATCGCTCCAGCCGGCGGACTTTGCCGCCGGCGCGGCCGGCCCGCCGCCGGGCGCGCCGCCGCCGCTGCTGGCCGCGGGCTTGCCCGAAGTTTCGGGCGGCAGGTAGGGATTGAGGTCGAGCTTGTCGACGGCGAGCGTGCCCTTGACCGAAGGCCGCGCGCCGGCGCTGTCGAGCGCCACCTCGCCGGTGGCGTTGATCTGATCGAGCGACAGCTTCGCGTCGGTGAAAGTGATCTTGGGACCGGCGACGCTCGCCTTGCCCGAGATGGCGAGCGGGCCGAAGCCGGTGCCGGGCGCCTGCAGCGGCGTCCCCGCCCATTGCGCGAGATTGCGCAAGGAGGGGATGTTGAGATCGACCGCGCCGTCGAGCTTGGGCGGCGTCGAGCCGGCGGCGGTGCCGTTGAAGCTGAAGGCGATCGGCGTCGACTGGAGGCCGAGCTTGGCGGCGCTGCTCTTGCCGCCGAGGAAGGCGCGCGGATTGGCGAGATTGACCGAGAGCGCCAGCTTTTCGCCGCGATAGACAGCGGAGCCATCTGCCGTCAGCGGGCTATCAAGGTTGGGGAGCGATACCTTCATCGTGATCTGATCGAGCGACAGGGACTGCCCGCTGCGCTGATCGAGATAGCTGACCTTGCCGTTCTCCAAGCGGACATCGGCAAGGCTCAGCCCCGAGAGCATGCCGCTGCTGGAAGCCGGCGGGGCCGCCGCTTGCGGGGCAGGCTGCGGCGCGGCGGGCGCGCCCGCCGCGGGCGGAGCGGCAGCGGCGAACTGCCAGTTCGGCTTGCCGTCCTTCGCGACTTCGAGCGCGATGACGGGATTGACGAGAACGAGCTTGTCCAGCTCGACGCGGCGGCTCAGCAGCGGCAGCAGCTTCAGCTGCATCTGGAGTGCGGAGAAGGTCGCCATGTTAGGGTTGGCCGCGCCGGGCGGGTTCGACAAGGCGACGTCGTCGGCCTCGACGGCGAGGTTCGGGAAGAGCGAGAAAGATGTCTTGCCGTTGATCTTGAGGTCGCGGCCGGTGGATTGCTTCACCGCCGCGACGAGCTCGCGCTTATAGGTGTCGACCGGGATCAGGAACGGCACGATGATCGCCGCGGCGATCACCAGCACCACGATGACCGCGATGCCGATCAGCAGCTTTTTCATGGCTGACGCTCCCATGCTACCCCGACGCCACGGACTCTAACGCTTCCCAAGGCAAGACAGCAGGGCTAATGCCGGGGCGGCACGGGGCCGACGCGGCAATCGTTGCGCAAAGCCCGCACACAGCGGATAAGCGTCTCCCCCCACCCCTCCCTCCCCCTCAAGGGGGGAGGGGGAAGATTGTGCGGTTATTAGCGTCCTCTCCCCTTGAGGGGCCTTGAGGGGGAGGGCTAGGGAGGGGGGTCGGGCG
>JASHUO010000025.1 GCA_030039975.1 Alphaproteobacteria bacterium | reverse complement strand
CGGCGACGTCGTGCATTTTCCGATCTTCGGCAATTGAGCCGCGGACGCGGCTCGTCGGATAGGAGCGGCGCTCGCGGTTGCTGGCGCAACCGCTGTCGCCGCCGCGGACGAACGCGCGTTGCGCGTTCGCCTGGACCTAGCGCTTTCGTGCCAGGGTGATGCCGTCGGCGAGGGGGAGCAGCGAGAGATCGATGCGCTCGTCGCGGTGGAGCTTGGCGTTGAGCGCGCGCAGCGCCGCGGTTTCGGCATCCTTGCGCCGATGATCGGCGACCCAGCCGCTCCAGAGCACATTGTCGATGACGATGAGCCCGCCCGGTCGCACCAGGCGCAGCCCGCGCTCGTAATAGCCGTCGTAATTCTCCTTGTCGGCATCGATGAAGACGAAGTCGAAACGGCTTTCCTGCCCGTCCGCGAGAAGCGCATCGAGCGTCGCGAGCGCCGGGGCGAGGCGGAGCTCGATCTTGCTGTCGACGCCGGCCTCCGCCCAATAGCGCCGGGCGATGGCTGTGGTCTCGGGATTGACGTCACAAGCGATGATACGCCCCTCTGGCGGCAGCGCCAGCGCCAGGACGAGCGCGCTATAGCCGGTGAAAGTGCCGATCTCGAGGCAGCGTCGC
This sequence comes from Alphaproteobacteria bacterium, assembly GCA_030039975.1. Taxonomy (GTDB): domain Bacteria; phylum Pseudomonadota; class Alphaproteobacteria; order ATCC43930; family CGMCC-115725; genus DAHUYF01. The sequence continues at coordinate 3,064 of JASHUO010000025.1, read as the reverse complement.
GCGCCGATAAGACGGGCGAGCAGCGCCATGAGCTGCCCTTGATCGGGCGCGATCTGCATTCCCCCCATGGGCAGCCGCGCGGTCTCCTCGCGCAGGCGCCGCAGCAGCGGCGGCTCGCGCAAGGAGGTGTTGAGCACGTAATCCCAGAGCTTTTCGGTGAGCTCGATATGGCGCTTCGTCATGATCGCCTCGTCCTTAGAAACCGGGCGACAATCCTGGCCGGCACCGCGCGGCGAGGGAAGGGCCCGGCGCATTCGCGCGTCCGGCGTCATCCCGTGCCCATAGCTCGAAAGATTTCAGGGAGCTTCCTCCTGCCACTCCGTTTGCTCGGGTCCGCTCGCAGAGAAGTGTCATGGACCGGGGCATCTTCGACCCAGGATCGCTGCCAACCCTGAAGATCGAGCGCTTGCTCCGGCGGATCGATCGCATCGTCGCTTCGCTCGAGGCGAACACGTCGCCGCTCGACCGCGACAAGTGGAAAATATTGAAATCGGCCAGACGCGAGCGCCAGAACCTGCGGCTCCTACTGCTTGCGCGGCAAATCGAGTGCCGCAGAACGATCGTGTGTCTGAGGCGATGGCGCTACGGGTTCAACGTTAAAACGCGATCTTTCACCGCTGCCTCCCCGAGCTCAGCTCCGGCTTCCGCCATGTGGCGCGACGGGCCCATTTCGGTCGTGCCGGGCGGAAGAGCATAGGCGTGCCGAGCCGGCCCGCCGACCGCGCGCAGGATCGCCGGCGCTGTCAGTAACCAAAGCCGAATCCCATGCCGAGCCCGAGCGCCGGAGCGGTGCCACCCCGCGCGAGGCTTTCTCGTTGCAGGCACTCCGCGAATTGCGGTGTCCCGGGCTGGAAGCCATAGCCGGTGCATGCGGCTTCATCCTGGGCGCGCAGCTCCGCCGGAGAGGCGCAAGAGCAGAGACCGACCAAGGCAAGGCCGAGAAGCGCCACCGCTGCCGAGCTTTGCATCAGCGATTGTCAACCGGCTCGGCCGCGGACGCTGCTTCGATCTGCGTCTCCGCCGAACCGGCAGGCGATGCCGGCGTGTCGGAGGCAACTTCCTCCGATCGGGAGACGCGCCACAGCCGTCCGTGCGATAGCCGCTCGACGCGCTCCGCGCTGTCCCGACACAGGCTCGCCAGTTTGAAGAATTCGACGGAAGCCGCCGGCTCCGTCGCCGTGAGCGCGAGCTCGCTCATTTCCGCGGCCCGCTCGCGCAAGTATCTCGCGTAGTCCATCGCCGCCCCCTCCGCTTTTCACAGAGGTAAACGCTTTGGCCGAGCGCAGGTGGCGGCCGCATCCGAGTTTTAGCGTCTCGGTGCGCACGGAATGCGTGAGGGCGCCACCGGAACCTGGGCGCGATTACTGCGTTTCTCTGTTCGCCGATAGGTTAGCTGCGTCTCGCTTGTGCTCGCGGCTCATGACCGCCCCGTGCCGAGCGCCGCAGTTTCATAATGCAGGAGGAGGCACGCCTTGAACGCGTGGATCGGTCTGACAATGGCCGTCTTTGCCGTCGCTGCGGTGGTGGCCGCATACTTAACGAGCATGTAGCCGGCCCGACGGCGTCGTTTCTCGGTGCGCGTCCGGGCCGCGAGGCCGCCCCAAAAGACGATGCTGAGACGCAAACTGCGGCGACTGATTCAATTTGTTGCAAATTAAGCATGTATCTGTCGCACTGGGTTTACGCGGACCGTTTAAGACTGCCCGTCAACAAGCAGCACGTTGCAGGAGGCCCGCAGTGACTTCGTTTGGCAAGCTCGTTGAGGAACAGCTCCCGCGTTTGCGCCGCTACGCTCTCGCTCTGTTGCGCGATCCCGACAAAGCGGACGATTTGGTTCAGGATACGGTGCTTCGCGCCCTCGAGAAGAAGCACCTTTATCAACCGGACACGAATTTGCGTGCCTGGCTCTTCACGCTTCTCCACAACCAGCACGTCAACCGCGTTCGCCAGCTCGTGCGCCAGGGCCCGACGGCGAATATCGACGACATCCAAGCTCCGGCGCCGGCGACGCAGCTGCGGCGATTGGAGCTCAACGATCTCGACAGAGCCGTTGCGCGCCTCCCCCAGGACCAACGTACCGTCCTGCTGCTCATCGGGCTCGAAGGGATGAAGTATGACGAGGTCGCCGACATACTGGGGGTGCCGGTAGGCACGGTGCGTTCGCGATTGAGCCGAGCACGCGCCGATCTGCGCGTCATGCTGAGCGAAGAGCCCGGCACGGCGCAATCGACGCCGCCCCGCTCCGACCGGGCGGCGCGCGAGCGACGTCCCGGCCAAACCGGTCAGGCAGCGTCGATCGGCCTCTGATCGTGATCCTCTGCGCTGACGATCGCCAGCTGCCAAGCCAGGATGATCGGCTCGCCTGGCGCCGCGGATAGGCGGTGGCAGGCGAGTCGAGAGCCGGTCTTGAGGCGAATGATGATCTCGGCCGCGGTGACGCCGATGATCTCGGCGCCGTCGATGCCCCAGAGGACGCCGCGGCAATCGAACCGCTCGAGTGGAAAACGTGGATGACAGCCGAAGAGGCTGACGGCATCCCAGCCTGATTCCGCCGCTCGGATCGCCCAGTCACTGCTGACGAACTGGGCCGCGTCTTTGGTGAGTATGCGCCAACGCGAGGCCGAGACATTGGCAGGGCAAAGCATCGTCGACAAGCAAGCCACGCCCTTTCGCCACTCTCTCAACCGCATCTCAACCCACAAGGTACTCGCCATACACCGACACGCGCTGGTAGAGACCAGAACGCGGATATGATCGCCGAAATTGGACGCGCTTCTTCTGTCCTTTTTGGGCCAATGCTCGCGACTCCGACGCGACCACGCGCGTTGCGCAGACGCGTCAGCGGCGTCAAGAACGCGGTGCTCGACGGATCGGGCCGATCGTGACGGAGGAGAGGAATGGCGCCTCATGACGCAGGTACAGCGCAGCCTCGGCGCCGTCGCGTGTTGGCGGCAGCCACGATCGTTGCGGCGGCGACGATGCTGTGCTCCGTCTCGCCCGTTGTCGGCGAGAGCTACAGGGATCCCGTCGCTTATTGCCGAGCGATGGGCACGATCGACAGACC
>JASHUO010000263.1 GCA_030039975.1 Alphaproteobacteria bacterium | reverse complement strand
TCGACGAGGTCGAGCGGCTGGTCCTGGTTGAAGCAGGAGAACACCACCGTTTCGGCGCCGGTTTCGGGGTCCTTGTGCAGCTGCAGGCACTGCGCGCAGATCTCCTTCATCATGCATTGCATGGGCGAGTTGATCGACGCGATGGCGCGGTGCCCGGGCTTGAGATAGGGCGCGAGCACGCCGTGCCGCGCCACGGCAACGGCGTTCATCATCGCATCGGAGCCGATCGCGATCAGCCGGTCGGCGGCGGCGAGCGAGAGGGGTGGCGCGCCGAGCCTGCCGGCGCCATAGGCCGCCATGGCTTGGACGATATTGCCGACGAAGGCGCGGTCCTGCGGCCGCGTCGGCGGGAAGCCCGGCGCCTCGTCGCAGCACCAGACCACGACATCGGCCGCCTTCTCGATCTCCTCGACCTTGTAGCGGTCCTGGCGCTTCTTGTAGCCGGCGAAATAGAGCACCTTCGAGCCGTTGCGGCGCAGCGCCTGGCCGATCGAGAACAGCACCGCATTGCCGAGCCCGCCGCCGATGAGGGCCACGGTTTCGCCGGGCGGCGTCTCGGTCGGCGTGCCGGTCGGACCCATCAGGATCACCGGCTCGCCCGGCGCCAGCAGAGTGCAGAGATCGGAAGAGCCGCCCATCTCCAGCACGATGGTCGAGAGCAGGCCCTTCTCATGGTCGACCGAAGCGCCGGTGAGCGCGAGCCCTTCCATGGCGAGCGTCGTGCCGTCGACGCGCTTGGCGAAGCGCTCGTAATTCTGCAGCCGATAGAACTGGCCGGGCCTGAAGGCGCGCGCCGCCATCGGCGCGCGCACCACCACCTCGACGATGCTCGGCGTCAGCCGCTCGACGCGCTCGACCCTCGCGCGCAGCTCGTCATCGAGGCGCGCCTTGAGCGCCGCCGGCGCCGGCGCGGCCGGGGCGCGGCGCGCGAGGATACGGCTCACCACGGGATAGCCCTGCTTCGCGCCGCCCATCGCCTTCACCACATTGCCGGCGAAGGAGGGATGCAGATCGCCGAAGAAGCTGATGGCGCGGCCATCGGGGCGAAGGCTCATCAGCACGCGGACCGCCGAGGGCTTGGCGACGCGCTCGGGCTCGACCGGCTGGCCCTCTTCGTCGCAGGCTTGGAAATAGCGGCCATCGAGCACGACGTTGACCGGGTCCTCGCGGCCGAGCACGGTGTTGGGCTGCGTTCCGGCGGCCACCAGGATGCTGCGCGCCGGCAAGGTCACGCGCTCCTCGCCCGCTGGCGTCCGGCGCGCCAGGGTCAAGCCCGCGGCATGGCCGAAGCGATCGAGCTCCACCGCCTCTGGCGTCAGGCCTTCGGCGAAGCGGATCCCCTCCTCCATCGCCTTCGCCACCTCTTCGTGGTTGAGCGTATAGCTCGGCGCGTCGATGAGGCGCCGGCGATAGGCGATGGTGACGCCGCCCCAGCTGTTGACCAGCTGCACGAGGCGGAGCGGCCGGCCATCGCGCCGCGCCGCATCGCGCTCGGCGCGGATGGCGCGGGCATGGGCGATGAACTCGTCGGCGGTGGCACACTCCTCCTCGCTCCAGCCCTCGCGCAGCGCCATTTCGCCGCGCTCGGCCACGAGCGTTTCGTAGCGGCTCAGGAACTTCTCCACCTGCACCGGGTAATAGGCGAGCGATTCCGTCGCCGTGTCGATGGCGGTAAGCCCGCCGCCGATCACCACCACCGGCAGCCGCACCGTGAGATTGGCGACGCTGTCGGTCTTGGCCGCGCCGGTGAGTTGCAACGCCATGAGGAAATCGGAGGCCTGGCGCACGCCGCGCGCAAGGCCGTTCTTCATCGGCACCACGGTCGGCCGTCCGGCGCCGGCGCAGAGCGCGATATGGTCGAAGCCGAGCGCAAACGCGCTGTCGATGCCGAGCGTGCCGCCGAAGCGCACGCCGCCAAACATCGAGAACTCAGCGCGGCGCTCCAGCAGCAAGCGGATGAGCTTCAGGAAGTTCTTGTCCCAGCGCACGGTGATGCCGTATTCGGCAACGCCGCCAAACCCCGCCATCATCCGCTCGTCGAGCGCTTCATAGAGCTCGGCGATGTCGCGCACCGGGCGGAACGGGTGCCGCGCGCCGCTGGCGGCGACGCCGGCGACGTCCTCGGGCAGCGGCTCGATCTTGAGCCCGTCGATGCCGATGACGGTATGCCCGTCATTCATCAGATGATGCGCCAGCGTGAAACCGGCCGGCCCCAATCCCACCACCAGCACCTTGTAGCCGCTCTCGGGCCGCGGCAGCGGCCGGCGGATATCGAGCGGGTTCCACCGCGTCAGCAGGCTGTAGATCTCGAAGCCCCAGGGCAGGCCGAGCACGTCCTTGAGGTTGCGCGTCTCGACCTGCGGGATGTCGACCGGCTCCTGCTTCTGGTAGATGCAGGCCTTCATGCAATCATTGCAGATGCGGTGCCCGGTCGCGGCCAGCATCGGATTGTCGACGATGGCGATGGCGAGCGCGCCGACGCTGTTGCCGCGCGCCTTGACCTCGTTCATCTCCGAGATCTTCTCTTCGAGCGGGCAGCCGGCCAAGGTGACGCCGAAGGTGCTCGCCTGGAAGCTGCCGGTCTTCTTGTCGCGCAAGCCGCGCGCGCAGCTGTCCTTGCCCTGATGGTGGCACCAGATGCAGTAATTCGCCTGATCGAGCGCCTTGGTGAGATCGGCGCCGGCGTCGGTCAGCTTGAAGCCTTCGCGCCGGCGCCAATCATGCTCGGGCAGCCGCAGCATGGCGACGCCATACTCGCTCACCGTCTCGACCGGCACGAGATGCGTCATCTCGAGCTTGTGCGGCACATGGAAGAGCACGCCGTGGCGATGCTTCTCCCGCCCCTCTGGCGCCAGCACCGCCCAGGCGGCGTAGCGCTGCGCCAGC
>JASHUO010000262.1 GCA_030039975.1 Alphaproteobacteria bacterium | reverse complement strand
GCGGCGTCGCGGAAGCCATGGCCGATTGCCGTGGTCACCTTGCGCGTACCGTGGCCGATGGCCTTGCCAGTTTCCTTGATGGCGTGTCCGGCTTCCGCGGCCGGCGACCCTTCATCGCCTGCGAAAGCCGGTTCGGCCAGGAGGAGAGCGCAGATCAGGAGCGAGATGATACGCATACTGGCCGTGCTGTAAGTCGTTGCTTGGCAGTCCGCCGAGAAGGTGAGCGAAAAATCTCGCTCAGTTGCGGCGAGCTTATCTTCTTCATCGGCTTTGGGCCATAAGAGAAGTAGAAGAAGCAATGCAACATTACCGCCCAATCGAAGCTGAATGTGCGGATCGAGGCTCTTGGTCTCGACGAGCTTGCCCACCCGAAGCAATCAATAAACTGAGCGTTACGCCGACTAGCTCGCCGCAGCTGCGACGGCGTGCGGATGCGCCGCTCATGCCTACGCGTATGCGTTTGGCGTCGGCGACAAGCGGGTGAGAAAAGCGCCAAGGCGCGCACTATTCCGCGCGGCCGGCGGGCCCGAAGGACAAATCGCGGCTCAATCTACTCCGATCAAAATTTCATCAGTTAAAACAGTCGCTTAGAAGAGATACCGGTGTCCCAATCTGTCCCAGATAGGGTCAAACGCATCAAGGTTGCTTGCAACGTCCTGCGGCTTCATTGGTCCTTTACTCTACTGGAGAATAATCTTCGGGAGGCGCTAAGGGATGTAGAATCGCGTGATGCACGATTACCAGATCGAGCCCGTTCTGGGCGCCGCCCTCACCTATTGGCGGGGTAAGCGGGGCGGTCGCTCGATGCCCGCTCGACGGGATATCGATCCAACCGAGATGCCGCGACTGCTGCCGCACCTGCAACTGATCGAGCCGGTCGCTGGTCGGTTCCGTTTTCGGCTGATCGGGACTGCGCTCGCGGAGGCGTTTGGACGTGATTACACCGGCCGCTTTGTTGACGAGTTGTTCGACGCGGCGCGAGCCGAACCGATCTGCGAGGTGTACAGGGCGGTCCTCGATCGACGGCAGCCGATGTTCCTGCGCAATCGCTACTTCACCGCGAAAAATATCGATCTGATCGCGAACCGCATCTATCTCCCCTTGTCCGAGGACGACAGCGCGGTGAACATGATCTTCAGCGCGGTGACCTTTGAATTCGGCGATCTGCCTGTCGCCGGCGCCTGGGGTTCCGCGACGCTGGCCGCCGATCAAGTTGTCGAAACGGTGGACGCGGCCTAGCCGTGCCTATGGGATAGGACGTTGGATGAGACGCCAAGTGCTCGCCAAAATTAGCCTCGGCTGCTCGGCCGGTGCGGTATTCGCCATGGTGATGATGTGGGCGAGCCTCGATGCCTGCGCAGCAAGCGAATCCGTGACCTTCGCCAGTCTCGATAAGGCAGTGACGGAACCGATTGCGGCAGATCTGGTGCTTCCCTCGGGAAAGGGCCCATTCCCCGCGTGGGTGTTGATCCACGGATGCAACGGCAAGGATGTGCGGTCCAACGTCGCTTTTTGGGGTAATTGGCTCGTCAAACGCGGTTATGCCACCCTCACGATTTTCTATCTGCCGCCACGTCACGCGAGCGACGCTTGCGGCAAACCGCCGACGCACAAAGAGGTTTCGCTGGACGCGCTCGGTGCCGCCACGTATCTGCGCTCACGCTCCGACATCGACGGCACACGCATCGGCGCAATGGGCTGGTCGCATGGTGGCGGAGCGGCCTGGTGGGCGTCCGACAAAAGCCAGAGCGCCATCGCACCTAAAGGCGGCTTCCGCGCAGCGGTCGCATTTTACCCGGGGGGCTGCGCGCAATACGGAGACATCAAGGCGCTTGCCAATCCCGTCCTGCTGTTGGAGGGCGACGCCGACGATCTCAGCAAATCGGTGGAATGCGAACCGATCGCCAAGCGGCTGGCCGATGACGGAAACCCGATCTCCTGGCACATTTACCACGGCGCCACTCACGAATTTGACAACCAGCTCTTCACCAGGCCCTACCACACCGTATTAGCCGGCATCTCGACGATGTACGCTTATGACCCAGGTGCGACGGAAGACGCCGCGAAACGCATTGATGCCTTCCTTGGCCAGGCGATGCATTAGAGGGCCGAGAATCTTCCGTACCTTTGGCAACTCCGCGGGAGATGCCGGCCGCAAGCAACCCGGCGTTAAGTGCTGCCGGCCCATACTGTCCCGGTCATGCTCGCCCCCGCCGAAGCTTCGCGCAGTTACGATCTCTGCATCAACGTTGCGGGGCGGCGCCTGTTTTGGCGCAACCCCAATCATGGCGTGACGCTCGGCGATGATGCCATCGCGTGGACCATGGACGGCGGCGCCGTGGAGATGGCCTACGGCAACATTGTCGCGGTGCACCTCAATTCCGCCGGCCAGAAGGTCACGGCGGATCGGTGCACACTCACCTTCGCCGACGGCAGCGGGCTGTTGATCGTCAACACCGATCCGGGCGGCTATCGCGACGCCGAACGCGCTACCCTCTATCGCGATTTCGTCCGCGACCTCCACGCGCGTCTCGCCTCGGACCGTTATCCCGCGATCCGCTTCACTGCCGGGGTGCCGCGCTGGCGGTATCTGGTGATGCTGGGTTCGGCGATCGCCACCGCGCCGATGTTCGCGCTGGCCGGGCTCGGCGGCTATCTATTCTATCACCTGACAAACGGCCTCGTCCTTCTCGTCGTCGGCGAGTACTTTTGCTGGAAGCTTGCCCGTCGCGCGCTCGCTAATGCGCCGCGCGACTATATGCCGGACCTACCCCCGGAAGAGCTGTTGGCCTAGCCCCCGGCTGAGCGTCGACATCGGTCATAAACGCCTCCAAGGAAGAAGGGCGGTCGGAGAGGATTTTGGCCGTTGCGGCGATATGCTCGACCCGGTCGGGGGAGAGCCGTAGCCGATGATCGTCAGTACTGGACGCGCGTCACGTGGCCGGTGTTGCCATCCACGTCGATGTAAATCGCGGGAGCGTTTGCGACGTATTGAAAGACGTATTGCGTCCCGCGACCGGCCGCCGTGTGGGTTGCGTTGACGGCTTGCGGTGAGAAATATGGCCCCACGCTGCACAGCCGGTGCATATCGTCGAAAGTCATGCCGGGCTGAACCGTCCTGCAGTTCCGCTCGGCGTCCTGATACATTCGGACGCCGCAGCCGGCGAGTGCGATCGCGACGGCCGCGAAGAGTGCATTGCGCATTTGTGAGCTCCCCCCTTCGCCAAAGACGCCCTTTAGCCAAAGACGGCGATGTCGATCAACTCGCAGAGGTCGTCGAACCGACCGCCGCGAGGGTCGTCGACGCCCGCGCACCGGATCCGCAGCCCCGTCGATGTCGATGTGGCCGCCCGCATCGCCGCGGCCAAAGCCCGCCATCACCCATCAAGTTGCGCCCGCGGGCTCCATTCGCTCGAGTCCTTCTGCTGCCTCGGGTGACACTGCCGCTTCGTATAAAACATGGGACCCGTTCGTGGTGTAGATAGTCGCAGCGTGCTGTCGCGCGCTCGCCAACGCGTCGCGCGGG
>JASHUO010000261.1 GCA_030039975.1 Alphaproteobacteria bacterium | reverse complement strand
GTGCGGAGGCGAAGAGATCCGGCTGCATGGTCTTCGGCAGGAAGCCGCGTGCACCGGCCTGCACCGCCTTTCTGACATCCTCGGCGCCAGCCGAACCCGACATCAGTACCACGGCCGCGCTCGGAAAGGCCGCGACCACGCGACCCACAGCCGCCCCGTCCTCGAGGCCTGGCATGCGCAAATCGAGCAGGATCAGGTCGACCGTGCCGGAAAACGTCTCCTGCAGCCCGAGCAGCTCGTCGAGCGCCCCCGCTTCCGTCACCGCGCTGTCGGGCCACATGCGTTCCAACCGCAAGCGCAGGGCTTCGCGATAGAGAGGGTGGTCGTCCGCCACGACAGAGCGCATATCGCCACCACGCGACTGGTGGTCAAAAATATGCCACACCCCGGTCTGCTTTGGTCACAAAAACGGGCGCCGCGGCGGCGCTGGTCCTAGCGCCCCTTGAGGCGGCAGATGGCGGCGGCGATCTGTTCAGGCTCGACCGGCTTCGGGAAGAAAGCGTCGATGCCGCGTAGCTTGCTCCGCTCTTCGATCGTACCGTCATTCAGTCCGGTGCAGAGAATGACGATAAGATCGGCTCGTAACCCCTTGAGTTTGGCGCCTAACTCAAGTCCGTTGATATTTGGCATGAGGTGGTCGGTGACAACCACATCCCAAAGCTCCGGCGCTTCGGCGACGATTTCGACCGCCTCCGCCGGATCGTCCAGTGCCGCGACTTCGTAGCCCAAGCGCTCGAGGCCGATCGATAACATGTCGGTGATATCGACCTCGTCATCGATGACGAGGACGCGTTCGCGGCCGCGCAGGTCCCCCTGCTTGCGCTGCCTCGGCTGCTCGTCGAGCGCCCCGTCGGCGAGCGGCAGATAGACCGAGAAACAGGTACCGCGACCGGGGTTGCTGGCAATGCTGCACGCGCCCTCGTAGGAGTGGACGAGGCCATGGACGACCGCCAGTCCCAGCCCGGTGCCGCGACCACGCTCCTTGGTGGTGAAAAACGGCTCGAAGATGCGCTCGAGGTTCTCGCCGGGAATGCCGGAACCGGTATCCCTGATGTCGAGACGGGCATAGGATCGGCCGTCGAGCAGCCTGCCAAGGACCATCGGCCGGTTCCGGTCGCGCGCAGCCGGGTCGGTACGCGACAGATGGATATCGATCTCACCGGGCCGCCCGCCCAAGGCGTCATGCGCATTGATGCAGAGATTGACCACGATCTGCCCGAGTTGCGTTTCGTTGCCCTGGACCAAGAGCGGCGTCTCGCACGGCGCGAGAGTGAGGCGCGTCGTCGGCGGCAGTGAGCCGGCCAGCAGATCGCGGCTCTCTTGGACCACGGCACGCAGGTCGATCGAACGCCGCTCCAGAGTGGGTGGCCGCGTGAAAGCGAGAATCTGGCTCACCAGGTCCCGGCCACGGTAGCAGGCGTTCAAGATACGGCGCGCAAATTGATGTTGCTGGGAATCCGGCGGCAGATCCTGCTCGAGAAAGCGCGCAAAGCCGATGACGGCGCCGAGCAGGTTGTTGAAGTCGTGGGCGATGCCGCCGGCGAGCTGTCCGATCGCCTCCATCTTGCTCGATTGCTGCAGGTGCTGCTGCAGGCGTTGGCGGTCGCGCTGCTCGGCCTTCTGCAGCGTGACATCTTCGATCACGGCGATCGAGCCGCCATCGGGCAATCTCACCCGGCGGATTTGCAGCTCCTTGTCGGCGCCGTCGACGCGCCAGCGCATTTCGAGCATGTCTCGATCGCCCTGCAAGGGCTCGGCGGGGCGCGGGAGGGCGACGGAGGGCGGCAGGGAGCGAGGATATGACATCGCGCGTGCGTAGCTCGGTCCGCCGAGGCGCAGCGCCGGGTGGTTGGCATAGATGATCTCGCCCGTCTCGCGCTCGACATAGATCGCGTCGCTGACGAGGTCGAGTGCAGCAAGCGCTTCACGATGCCGCGCCATCAGCAGAATATGGGCGATGAGATCAGCAACCGAGCGGGCGAAGGCCTGTTCCTCGGCGCTCCACTGCCGAACCATTCCGACATGTCCGAACGAAAGGGTCCCCTGCGGCTGCCCGGCGCCTTGGATGGCGGCGATGATGGCCGATGCCGGCGGCACATTCTCGGCTGGCACCGCCGCAAAGCGGGGATCACTCCGCAGGTCCTCGATGGCGAGAAGCCGTTCGCGGTCGAGGTCCTCCACCAGCCGCGCGAACGGGCTCAAGTCATAACGCAGATCGTTGCTGTGCCGCTTGGGGCTCCGTTCCCAGAGATCGACGCAACGCGATATCTCGCCTGCCTGGTCGCGCTGATAGACGCCGACGCGCTCGACCTCCATAGCCTCAGCCGCGATCTCGGTGATGGCGCGGATGGCTTCGGCGACGGGGCGGTCCATGGCCACGCTGGCGCGCATGCATTCGACGAGCGCACGCCGATGGCGCTGCGTCATGGCCTCGCGATACTCGAGAGCGTGGCGCGTTTCCCAGAGCTCGGTGACGATGGTCACCAGCGCGCCAATCATTTCGAAACTTCCCGCGGCGTTTCGTATGGGAAAGCTGGTGACGACGACCCAATGGTTTCCGTCCGGGCGGGTCACATACATCGGCTGCGAACGGCAAGTCTCGCCGGTCTGCCAGACCGCGCGGTCGATCTGGGAGAAGCCCGGCGGCGCGCTCACGATCTCCCAGACACGCTTGATGTTCTCACCGAGCAGCTCGCTTGCCGGCAAGCCGCAGGCTCGCTCATAGGCCTTGTTGACGAGAAGGATGCGGCCGTCGCGGTCCTTCAGTCCCAAGGCGTCGGGAAGATTGTCGATGATCGATCGGAAGCGCGCTTCGCGCTCGGCAATCTCTTGCTCGAGCAGGCGCGCGCGCTCGACTCGCACCATGACGGCGCCGACCACAAGCATCGATATGGCGGTGATCAGGAGGCCGGACGATACGACCGTGGGCGAACGGTCGAGAAGGACATCCATCAACAAGATACCGCCGGTGATCACGCCGGCCAGGATGGCGACATGTCGATAGCTTGGCGCGACTCTTGCCGCGGTGAGTCGCGCTTTGAGGGCCAGGCTCGCAAGATAGGTCGCCGCAATGAAAAAGATGCCGATCGGTGCGGCGAAGCCGCCGATCCAGAACCGAACGGCGCCCGCGATGAAAGCTGCGACGCCGCCGGTGACAGGGCCGCCGAACAGCACGGCGAGCATCACGATCGCGTAACGAGGATCGATCTGGATGCCCGGGCGCGCCCATAGCGGATCGGCCATCGCCAGCAAGGCAAGGGCGGCGCAGATCAGGCCTTCGACCGGCTCGCGCGCCCAGCGCGGCCAGGCCGAAAGCGGCTCGCGGAGCCAGCCATAGCCGAGCACGCCCAGCACCAGGAGCGCGACGTTCTGCAGGAAATAGAGGCTGAACTGCAGCACGTCCTGCATCATTCTATCGCCTCGACCGCCATGAGCTTACCTCAATCCCCGCATCCGGACGGCAAGCGCCGGGTATGGGGGTGGAAAATCAAAGGTATGGCCGCATCGGCCCGCTGCTGGCGGGTTCCCATACCGATGCACGCATCCGCTAGCCCTTTGCCCACTTTCCCTGACGCGCGATCTTTCGCTTCATAGGGGCATGCCCACAGAGACGCAGCCTGCCATCGTTGTCATCGACGACAACCCGGACCATCTCGCGCTCGTCGAGACGATGCTGACGCGCATCGGCTACGCGGCCGTCGGGTTCGACAAGGCCACTGCCGCCCTCGGCTATATCGAGCATCAGCCCGTCAGCTTGATCATAACCGATATCTATATGCCGGACATGGATGGCATCGAACTGCTGCGTTGCCTCCGACAGGCCTTTCCGACCCTTCCCGTCATTGCCATCAGCGGCAGCGACCGCAGCGCCGACGGTTTCGTGCTCAAGGCGATGCAGGCCTTCGGTGCCGAGGCCGTGTTCACGAAACCGCTCGACGCAACAGCCCTGACCCAGACCATCGCTCGTCTGCTTGACACGCAACAGAGCTAGGAAAGGTGATTTTCCATGGCGCCGGATCAATTGCGCAAAAAAGCCGCTTTCTTCCGCCGGCTTGCTCTGACCGCGCGCGACCCGATCATTGTCAAGGCGCTCTTCGATCTCGCCGCCGAGTTCGAGCGCGAAGCGGCGGGGCGGGATCGGGGCGGTGAGCCGGGTCCCGAGGAGGGCGAGGGGCGCCGGCTCGCGCGAGACTTTGAGCAGCTTGTCCCGCCAGTTTGGCGACGCGCCGGCTGAG
>JASHUO010000260.1 GCA_030039975.1 Alphaproteobacteria bacterium | reverse complement strand
CCTTCACGTGGGGTGCACGATGTTAAAGAGCGCGGTCGCGAGATGGTGCAGCGCCGTCGCCGGGCGTGCCGGCGTCACCGGCTGGCGGTGGTGTTGACCTCGGAGATCAGGGACGGCCAGTCGCGTGCCCAACAGCAGGCATGAGTGAAGCCTGGAACTTCCACCAGGTGGGCGTGCGCATCGGGTGGCAGGCGGGCGACATAGGCGCGCGCCACATCGGTGCCGACGACGTCATCATCGGCGCCGGTGAAATGGACCTGCGGAATCGCCTTCACCGCGGCGGCGACATCGGCGGGGTCCAGTGACCCGGTGAGCGGCGACAGGTGCTCGCGCCGCGTCCAGTAGCCGAGGTCGAGATCGGCGGCGACGGTGACGATCAGGGCGACGTCGCGGCGGCGACCCGCCAGCAAGACAGCGACCGCACCGCCGCCGGAATAGCCGACGAGGACGAGCCGGCGGGCACCGCTCTGCCGCTCCAAGGCGTCGAGAGCAGCGCCGATACTGTCGAGTATCTCGGGTGCGTAGCGCCGTTCGGTCCACGCCGCGCTTCGGCAATTGCGGCCACGGTCCGGCAGGGTGTACTGGCAGGGCCGGCCGATCCAGACGACCGGCGTCTTCCCGGGATCGGCCAGAGCGAGCCGCAGCGCCACCGGGTCGGTCGGGGTCGGGTCCAAGGCCGGCTGGCCGCGCCAGGCATAGGCGAGCCCGTCGCCTTCGAGATAGGCGGTCAGGGTATCGCCAGCGCCACGCTGGGACGAGGCCACCGCCAGATCGAACGCGCCGGCCGACATGATCCGCCAGTGCCAACCGGCGGCGCGCGCCAGCTCCGGTGCTTCGGCCTGGCGCGACGAGGCGCAAGCCGCGAGCGCTCCCGGGACGAGCAACGCCAGCAGCAGCGGTGTCACCCGGCGGAGCGCTCTCACCTTCCATCTCGCAGCGCGGCCAGCGCCGCCGCGGCGCGAGCGAGCGCACCGCTCCAGTCGCCTCCCCTGTCCTGGCGGAACAGCTTGACGCTGGGATACCAGGGCGTGTCCTCGCGCTCCAGCAGCCAGCGCCAGTCGGGCACGAAGGGCAGCAACACCCAGGCCGGACGGCCCAGCGCTCCGGCCAGGTGGACCGGCGATGAATCGACAGAGATCAGCAGATCGGCAATGGCGAGGATGGCGGTGGTATCTTCGAAATCGCGGATCTCGTCGCCGAGCGGCACCAGGCTCATGCCCGTCGGCGGCGCTTTGGCCTCGGCGGCCTTCGGTCCCTTCTGTACGGCGAGGAAGGTAATGCCGGGCAGCGCCAGCGGCGCAAGACCGGCGAGCGCGGTCGACCGGTTGGCGTCGTTATGATGTTCCGGTCGCCCGGCCCAAACCAGAGCGACCAGGGGACGGGGAAGCTTCGCCAGACGTCTGCGCCATCGGGCGAGCCGCTGCGGATCGGGCGCGAGATAGGGGATCTTGCCGGGCAGGTCGGCGAGCGTCAGGCCCATCACCATGGGCAAGGACATCATCTCACAATGGACGTCGAAGGCAGGCGGGAGGGTGCCGCGGGTGATGAGCTGGTCGAAACCTTCGGTGCGACGCGCCAGGGTCAGAAGTTCCGGAGCGATCTCCAGGATCAGCCGCGCGCCGCCGCGCGCCTTGGCCCAGGGCACCATACGGATGAACTGGAAGGTGTCGCCGAAGCCCTGCTCGTCGTGGATGAGCAGCGTCTTGCCCTCGATGCGCCGGCCGTCCCAGCGCGGACGCTGGACCTTGCGCTCGATGCGGGTGGTGTGAGGCAGGCTGTAGCGCCAGTGATATTCCCGCCAACCGCGCTCGAAATCACCGAGCAGCAGGGCGGTCTCGGCGAGGTCGAAGCGGCCCGGCAGGTCGCCCGGAACCGCCTCGACCAGCAGCTCCTGAATCGCCCGCGTCTCGGCGATGCGCCCCTGCGGCCGGAGCGTCCGCGCCAGCAGGCGCCACAAAGGAATGGGCCCGCTGCCGGAAGCGAGGTGCGGGCGGAGGAGCGCCTCCGCCGCCGCGAACCGCCCCGCCGCGATCAAGGCCTGGACCTGCCGCTCCAGCGCCGCGATCTCGGTCATCGCGTCGCGTCGATGCCGAGCGCGGTCAGGAGCGGGCCGAGATGGGCGGCATGGGCCTTCCAGCGGCCGGTCGAGGTGCGATAGATCGGCTGGCGGACCTGGTTGACGCTGGCCGTCCGCACCGGGCGGCGGGTCGCGTGGAATGTGAGACAGGACTCGTCCCAGGGCAGGCCCAAGAAGCCGATCAACCGCCGGGCCTCGCTCTCGAGATCGGCGACCACGGCTTCGTAGTCCACCTCGATGAAGCGGTCGGGCGGCAGCACGGCGCGCCAATGATCCATCAGCCCCTGATAGGCGCGATGGAACCGGCCCAGCTCCGTCAGGTCATAGGCGAAAGCCTGCTCGGCGCCGAACAGCTTGGTGTAGCAGGAGAAGCAGGTGTCCACGGGGTCGCGGCGGCAATGAATGATGCGGGCGTTGGGCAGCATCAGATGGATCAGGCCGGCATGGAGGAAATTGGCCGGCATCTTGTCCACCACATGGGACCGCCCGCCGGCCAGCGGCTCTACCGCCGCAAGATAGTCCTCGCTCATCCGTTTCAGCTCCGCCGGCGCCAGCCGCCTTGCCGCGGCGGGATAATCGCCGAGCTCATCGACCAGGCGCTGCACCCGGCGCAGCTCCCCCGCCCCCTGCACCTCGGCGTGCGACGCCAGGATCTGTTCGATGAGCGTCGTCCCCGAGCGCGGGATGCCGAGCACGAAGACCGGCAGGGTCGACCCGTCGCCCGCTCCCGCCAATTGCGCCATCAGGGCCGGCGTGAAGGTCGTGGCGATGTCCTGCATCCAGCGCGAAGTCGCGTCGGCGTCGAAGCTGTAGGTGGACCGTTTCATGCGGTTGCCTTCCCCGAGATGGCGGAAGGCGCGCGCCGAATCGCCATGGTCGAGATAGGCCTTTGCCAGGGCGAAATGCAGCGTCATGCGGTCCTTGAATTCCCCGATCCCCGGCGGCCCCAGCAGCGCCTCCATCCGGCCGATGTCCGGATCCTCGGCGGCGAAGGTCTTGAGCTCGGCACGGTTGCTCCAGGCCGAAGCGCAGCGCGGATTCGCCTCCAGGATGCGCTCGAGCAGCGCCGCGGATTCGCCGGTGCGCCCGATCTCCATCAGCAAGGCGGCCTGGTTGATGCGCGCGGATTCGCGCTCCGTGCCGGGCAGCGCCGCCGCCTTCTCGAAGGACGCCAGCGCCTGGTCGTGCCGGCCGAGGGCCTGCTGGATCTCGCCGAGGGCGTTGTGCGCGTTGGCGCTCTCTGGCGTGGCCATGATGGCGCCGGCTGCCGCGGCCAGCGCCTCGTCGAGCCGGTCATCATTCTTCAGTGTCCGGGCGCGCGCGGCGAGGCCGCC
Organism: Alphaproteobacteria bacterium; assembly: GCA_030039975.1. Lineage (GTDB taxonomy): Bacteria > Pseudomonadota > Alphaproteobacteria > ATCC43930 > CGMCC-115725 > DAHUYF01. The sequence continues at coordinate 491 of JASHUO010000260.1, read as the reverse complement.
GGGATGGTTCGGTGCGAAGGTCAGCAACGCGTCGAGCCAGCGCAACGCTTCGGCCTGGCGCTGGCGCGTGAGCTCGACCTCGGCGAGATTGAGGTAGGCGTCGGCCATGCGGGGATTGAGGTAGATCGCCTGCCGCGCCGCGGTCGCCGCCTCCTCGTAGCGGCCGAGCGCATGCAGCAGAAAGGCGAGGTTGCTGTGCGCTTCGGCATAGTTTGGCTGAAGCGACAGCGCCCGCTCGTATTCGGCCGCGGCGCGGGTGAGGCGTTTGAGCCGCAGATAGGTGTTGCCGAGATTGTTGTGGGCTTCGGGATTGTCGGGCTGAAGCCGCGTCACCCGCTCCAGGCAGGCGGCGCTTTCCTCCAGCTTGCCCGCTTCCTGGAGCACGATGCCGAGATTGTTCCAGGCGGGGATCAGGTCCGGGTTCAGCGCCGTGGCGCGCCGCGCCGCCTGCTCGGCCTCCGCCAGCAAGCCCTTCTGCCGGCACATCTCGG
>JASHUO010000259.1 GCA_030039975.1 Alphaproteobacteria bacterium | reverse complement strand
CGCGCTGCAACGCGCAGAGCGTTTTCTCAAGCTCGGCTTTGTCGTCCATGCGATCAAGAACCCGAAGGGGGCGGTGTTCATGGACGAGGCGCAGATCACCGGCTATTTCGCCGAGCGCGCGCGGCTTGCTGCGGCGAACGCCGGCTTTGGCAAGCGCCTGGGCTGAGCAGCGGTCCTCGCACGCTGTGATGTCCCTTTGCGGCACACAAGTGGCGGAGAGGTCGGGTGACGTGGAGCGACGGTTGCGGCGACGACCCGCCTGATCCTAAATCCCTCTCCGCCCTGAAAGGCGGAGAAGGGTTTGATCGGAGGCCGCCATGACCAGCTTCACCTCGCGCTTCCTCACCGCGAACGGCATCCGCATCCATTATTGGCGCGAAGGCAGCGGCGCGCCGCTGCTGCTGCTGCATGGCTGGCCGGAATTCTGCCGGGTCTGGCGCAAATGCATCCCGGACCTGGCGCGCGACTTCGACGTGATTGCGCCCGATCTGCGCGGCTTCGGCGACAGCGACAAGCCGGCGCGGGGCCCTTCCGCCGAAGCGGGCGCCGATGTCCATGCGGCGGATATGCTGGGGCTGCTCGACGGGCTCGGCCTCGCGCGCGCCGGCATCGTCGCCCATGATGTCGGCGCTTTTGTCGCGCAAACCCTGGCGCGGCAGCATCCCGAGCGGCTCTCCGGGCTCTTCTTCTTCAATTGCCCCTATCCCGGCATCGGTGCGCGCTGGGCGGCGCCGGCGCATCTCGGCGAGATCTGGTACCAGTCCTTTCATCGGCAGGCCTGGGCGGCCGCGCTGGTTGGCAGCTCGCGCGAAGCCTGCCGCCTCTATTTCCACCATTTCCTCCGCCACTGGGCGCATGATCCCCACGCCTTCGACGCCGACCTCGACGCGTGGGTCGACAATTTCATGAAGCCCGGCAATCTCCAGGGCGGCTTCAACTGGTACATCTCGGTGCATCAGGCGCGGCTTGCGATGATCCGCGGCGAGGTGCCGGCATCGCAGCGCGCGCCGATCGCGCTGCCGACGCGCGTCCTTTGGGGCGAGAGCGATCCCGTGCTGAAGAGCGAATGGACCGATCGGCTGGGCGAGTTCTTCAGCGATCTCGTGGTGAGCACCGTCCCCGAGGCCGGCCATTTCGTTCATTACGAGAAGCCGGACCTCGCCTGCCGCGAAATCCGCGCCTTCTTCGCGCGGCACGCGGCGGGTCGGTGAGGGCAGGGGATTGCCCGGCGGCACCGGCGCGGTAAAGTGATCGGCAAGGGAGGGAAGCATGCGGCGCAGCGCCGAGCGCATCCTGACGACGCATACCGGCAGCCTGCCGCGGCCGGCGGCGCTCACCCGGCTCTACGCCCGCCGCGCGCAGGGGGAGAGCGTCGATGCGGTGGCGCTGGCGGAAGCCGGCCGGCGGGCGCTGAGCGCGGTGGTGCGCCAGCAGATCGCGTGCGGCATCGATATCGGCAACAACGGCGAGCAGCAGCGCGACAGCTTCTTCCTCTATCTGCGTGACCGCCTCAGCGGCCTCGGCGGCAGCTGGCGGCGCTCGCCGCGCGGCGATGTCGAGCGCTATCCCCTGTTCAAAGCGGCGATGGAGCAGCAGATCGCCGGCAAGCAGGCGGTCAGCCATTTCGCGCCGCCCAAGGCGATCGGCGCGGTGCGCTATCTCGACCCCGCCCTGATCGAGAGCGAATGCCGCGATTTTCGCGCCGCGCTCGACGAGACCGGCAATGCCTTCGCCGAGCCATTCCTCACCGCGCCCTCGCCCGGCATCGTCGCCGCGGCGGTGCTGAACGAGCATTACGACAGCGAAGACGCTTATCTCGCAGCGCTGGCCGAGGCGCTCAAGGTCGAGTACCAGGCGATCACCCGCCACGGCTTCCTGCTGCAGCTCGATTGCCCCGATCTCGCGCTCGAGCGCCATCTCACCTATATGGACCGGCCGCTGGGCGATTTCCTCGGCTTCGTCGAACGCGTCGTGGCGGCGATCAACACGGCGCTCGACGGTATACCGCGCGAGCGCGTCCGCATGCATGTCTGCTGGGGCAATTACGAAGGGCCGCATGATTGCGACGTGCCGCTGGCCGAGATCTGGCCGCTGCTGCGCGAAGCCCGGGTCGGCGCCTTCGTGCTGCCCTTCGCCAATCCGCGCCATCAGCATGAGGTGCACTGTCTCGCGGCGCTGCCGCCGGCCGAGGATCAGCTCATCGTCGCCGGCGTCATCGACAGCGTGACCAATTTCGTCGAGCATCCCGAAGTCGTGGCCGAACGCATCGAGCGCGCGGCGCATGCCATCGGCGATCCGCGGCGGGTCATCGCCGGCACCGATTGCGGCTTCGATACCTCGGCCGGGATGGGCCGGGTGACGGAGGACATCGTCTGGGCGAAGCTCGGCGCGCTCCGCGACGGGGCGCGCATCGCCTCGGATCGCTTGCTCGACTAACAGCGCGTTTCCTTGTCGAGCTTAGCCACGCTTCACCGCTGTCACGACCATACTGGCCGCAAGAGCCCGAATGCGGCCCGCATGGCTGAATTTGATGTCAGTCAACCCGGCTTCCTCCAGCAACCGGCGCATCGTGTTATGTGACCAAAGCTTGATATGACCGCCGTCCCAAGCAGGCCGTCGCGCGGATAATCGCAGTCGTCCATGACAATCGAAGCCAGGGGATTTCATATCCTCTGACACATCCCGCTCCAAAAGAGAATCCCTAATTGAGTACGGACTCTAGCCGGGCTAGACCTGCGGCATGGCCGAACCGCTCTTCTCGCTCGACGGCAGGGTTGCGCTCGTCACCGGGGCGGCGCGCGGGCTCGGCCTTGCCATGGCGCGGAGCCTGGCGCTGGCCGGCGCCGAAGTGCTGCTCAACGGCCGCGACGAGGGGCGCCTGCGCCCGGGTGTCGAGACGCTCCGAGCGGAAGGGTTGAAGGCGGCGGCGCTGGTCTTCGATGTCGCCGATGACGCGGCGGTCGAGCGCGGCTTTGCCGCGATCGAGCGCGAGCATGGCCGCCTCGACATCCTCGTGAGCAATGTCGGGCTGCGCAATCGGCGGCCGATCGATCAGCTCTCGGGCACCGATATGCGCGAGATGCTCGAGACCAACCTCACGGCGCCTTTCATCCTCGCCAAGCGGGCGGCGGCGCTGATGCTGCCGCGGCGCCGGGGCCGGCTCATCATGGTGACCTCGGTGGCGGGGTCGCTGGCGCGTGCCGGCGATGCCGCCTATGCCGCGGCCAAAGGCGGGCTCACCGCGCTGACGCGCGCGCTCGCCGCCGAATATGGAGCGCACGGCATCACCGCCAATGCCATCGCGCCGGGCTTCTTCGCCACCGAGACCAATGCCCCGCGGGTCGCCGATCCCAAGGTCCGATCGATGGTCGAGATGCGCGTGCCGCTGCGGCGCTGGGGCGAGCCGCGCGAGATCGGCGCCGCTGCCGTCTTCCTCGCCTCGGAGGAAGCATCCTACGTCAACGGCCATGTGCTCACCGTCGATGGCGGGCTCAGCGCGTCTTTATGATTGGCAATCGCTTCGCCGCCGACGGATGCGGTTGAAATTCTTGGGCATGCGCGCATTTCGAAAAGCACCGCCATCGCACAACTATGCTGCCGTCCCCGCGAAAGCGGGGACCCAGAGCACAGGCCGCGGTCACCGTATCTGAGGTTCTGGGTGCCCGCTTTCGCGGGCAAGGCGAGGGTTGGTGGCTGGGGACTCGCAAAATGTCTGCATGCCTTCGCTGTCTAAACCTGGTACTGCATGATCCAG
>JASHUO010000258.1 GCA_030039975.1 Alphaproteobacteria bacterium | reverse complement strand
AGCTTGCCGCCGATCCACCATGGCCGCATGACGCTGCGATAGCGGCCATACCCCGCGAACAGCTCATCGCCGCCCTCGCCCGACAGGATCACCTTGAGCCCGGCGGCGCGCGCGGCGCCGGCGAGCTTGTAGGTCGGCAGGATCGCATAATCCGCGGCGGGATCGTCCATGGTGCGCGCGATCTCCGGCAGCAGCCGCCAGAAATCCGCTTCACGGAACTCGATCTCGACATGCTCGGCGCCGAGCGACTGCGCGACGGCGCGCGCGAGATCACGCTCATCGGCGACCTTGCCGCTGGTGAAGCCGACGGTGAACGCCTTCACCGGTCGCTCGTTCAATCGCGCCATCATGGCGAGCACGGCCGAGGAATCGATGCCGCCGGAGAGGAACATGCCATAGGGCACGTCCGAGCGCTGATGCAGCAGCACGGAATCGGCGAAGACGCGGTCGAATTCGCGCAGCGCCTGCGCCTCCTCGACCGGCAGCGGCGGCTCGGCCGGCAGCGGCTCGCGCCGCCGCCGCTCGACCACGCGGCCGCGCGCCACCACCACAGTCTCGCCCGGCAGCACGCGCTGAATGCCGGCGAAGATCGTTTCGCGGCCGGTGGTGAACTGCAGCTGCAGCAGCTCGTTGCGCACCTGCCGGACGAGCTGCGCCGGCACCAGCCCGCCCGCGATCAGCGCCTGCGGCTCCGAGGCGAAAGCAAATCCCAGCGCCGTCTCGACGTAGTAGAGCGGCTTGATACCGAAGGGATCGCGCGCCAGCACCAGGCGGCCCGCCGCCGGGTCGTGCAGCGCCAGCGCATACATGCCGCGCATGCGCTGGGTGAAGTCGAGCCCGTGCTTGCGGTAGAGATAGAGCGGCGGCTCGCAATCGGATCCGGTCGAGAAGGCGACGCCGGCCAGCTCGGCGCGCAGCTCGATGTAATTGTAGATCTCGCCATTCGCCATCAGCGCCGCGCCGCCGGGCTCGTAGAGCGGCTGATCGCCGGTGGCGAGGTCGATGATGGCGAGCCGCGTCTGCACCATGCCGACATTGCCGGAGCGATAATGGCCGTTGCCGTCGGGGCCGCGATGGGCGAGCGCCGCCGACATCGCCTGGAGCGCCGCGGCCGGCGGCATCTCGCCATCGGCAGTCATGATGCCGGCGATGCCGCACATCAGCGTGCAACCTGCTCGAAAAAGTCGCGGTAGAGCGCCACCACCCGCGTCTCGGAGAATTCCGCGTCATAAGCGGCGCGGCCTGCCGCGGCGAGGCGCGCCACCAGCGCCTTGTCTTCGGCAAGACGGCGCATGGCGGCGGCAAGCGCGCGCGCATCGTCGACGGGAACCAGGAGGCCCGTCTCGTCATCGGTGATCAGCGCGCCCGGGCCCTCGCTCGCCGCCGCCGCGACCGCTACGCCCGCCGCCCAGGCCTCGATCACGACATTGCCGAGGGGCTCGCGCCGCGAGGGCACGACGACGAAATCCGCTGCCGCCATCAGCGCCGCCGTGTCCTCGCGCCAGCCGAGAAAGCGCACGCGCTCGGTGATGCCGAGCGCACGCGCCTGGCGTTCCAAGCTCTCGCGCAGCTCGCCTTCGCCGGCGAGCCAGAGATGGATCGACGGCGCCAGCGCCAGCGCGGCGAGCAGCATGTCGAAGCCTTTGTTGGGATGGAGCCGTCCGAGCGCCAGCGCCAGCGGAACACCTTCTTGTGTCGCAAGGCTCGTCCGCGCCACCGCCGCCGCCGGCGTCGCGCTGACGAAATTGGGGAGATAGTGAACGCGCTCCCGGGGCCATCCCCCCGCCGAGAGATAGTCCGCGATATCGCGCGTATTCGCGATCAGATGGTCGCAGCGACGGTAGTATTTCAAATCGTAATAGCCCCCAAGCCGGGCAACATGCACGAAATCGCCGCGCGGGCAAAGCATGGTCGCACGGTTCATCCAGGTCAGCACGACATTCGGCCGGTAGCCCCTGATGGCGCGGCGAAAGTCCAGCCGCGTGGCAAAATCGAGGCGCCCGGCGAAGGGCAGCTCCAGCACCTCAACGCCGCCGCGGCGCAACGTTGCTTCGCGCTCGGCATCGCGGCGGATGAGCACGCGCTGCTCCTGCCCGGCGCGCTGCAGCGCGATCGCCAGCCGCACGAAGAAGGCTTCGGCGCCGCCATGCGGCGCGCCGGCCATGGCCTGCAGCAGGCGCATCAGGCCGCCTCGCCCTCGATGCTTGCCCAGAGCCGCCGCGCCGCCGCTTCGACGGCATCGACGCTCAGCGATTCCATATGCGTCCTGCTGCTGCGGTAGTCGTAATCCGGCGCGCCGACGATCTCGGCGAACGATTTCGCCGTGCGCACCACGGCGCTACGCGGCCCCCACGGCGCGTAATGCTGCTCGAGGCTCGGGCCGAACAGGCCGAGGGTCGGCGTCCCCATGGCGGCCGCCATATGCATGATGCCGGTGTCGTTGCCGATGAAGAGGGATGCGCGCCGCAGCGCCGCGGCGGCGGTCAGCAAATCGGTCCGGCCGACGAGGTCGAGGCGGCGCTCTGGCGGCAAGGCGTCGAGCACCGGTTGCGCCTGCACCCGCTCATGCGCCGCCGCGAGCACCGCGACGCGTGCGCCGGGCAGCGTTCCGCCGGCGCCGGTGAGACGCTCGGCGAGCGCGGCGAAGCGCTCGGCTGGCCATTGCTTGCCGCCCCAATTCGCAGCCGGGCCGATCGCCAGGACCGGCCCGCCGGACGGGATCAGCAACGCTGCCTGTCGCTCATGCTCGGGCGTCGTCCAAAGCCGCGGCGCCGGCGGCGGGTCGAGATCGAACAACCGCGCGAGCTGCTGCACGCGATGCTCATGCGGCTCGCCCTTGGCGATGATGCGGCGCTCGCGCGCCGCCAGCAGGAACGCCAGCGCGGAGCCGCGCAGATCCACCACCAGATCCCAGGCGCGCGGCACGACATGGCCATAAAGCGTCAGCCAATGCAGCGCGAAGCGCCGCTTTTCGACGGTGAGCAGCAGCTCCAATCCCGGCACGGCATCAAAGAGCGGCGCCGCGGCCGGACCGGCAGCGATGGTGAAACGAGCGCCGCGATGGCGCTCGACGAGATGGCCAAGGAGCCCCGTGGAGAGCACGGCATCGCCAATTCGCGTGCCGGTGATGAACAAAATCCTCATGGGCTCGCGGGCTTACCTCCGGCGCGAAGCGTTCGCGCCTTATAGGCCGGCCCCCACCGCTTGCCAAGCTCCGGGCCCTCGCCTACTTCTAATTGGGTCGTTCGGCATCGGTGCAGGAGGCGGGAGATGACAGAGCGGTTCTGCGCCGTGCTCGCGGACCGCGCCGCGCTGGAGGTGGCCGGCGCCGATCGCCACGCCTTCCTGCAGGGGCTCGTCTCCAACGATGTCGAGAAGGTCGCGGCCGATCGCGCGGTCTATGCCGCGCTGCTGACGGCGCAAGGCAAATACCTCCACGATTTCTTCATCGCCGAGATCGGCGGCGCGTTCCTGCTCGACGCGGAGGCGGCGCGACTCGCCGATTTGAAGCGCCGCCTCGGTCTCTATCGCCTCCGCGCCAAGGTCACCTTGGGCGAGAATGGCGATCGCTATATCGTCGCCGTCGCTTGCGGCGACGATGCGCTGAGCCTTCTCGACCTGCCGGAAGAGCCTGGCGCAGCCGTGCCTTTCGCCGGCGGCATCGCCTATGTCGACCCCAGGCTCCCTGCGCTCGGCGCGCGCCTGCTGCTGCGCCGTGGCGCCGGCCTCACGCCGCTCGAGAGCCTCGGCTTTTCCGTCGATGATGGCGCGGCTTATGACCGGCTGCGCCTCTCGCTCGGCATCCCCGATGGCAGCCGCGATCTTACGGTTGAGAAGGCGATCCTGCTCGAATCGGGCTTCGACGAGCTCAACGGCGTCGACTGGCAGAAGGGTTGCTATGTCGGGCAGGAGCTGACCGCGCGCACGAAATATCGCGCCCTTATCAAGAAGCGGCTGATGCCCGTCGCGATCGACGGCCCGCCGCCGCCACCGGGAACGCCGGTGATGCTCGGCGACCAGGAAGCGGGCGAGATGCGCTCGGCGCGCGACGGGCTGGGCCTTGCGCTCATCCGCCTCGACGCGCTGGTCGAGGCAGGCGGCCAACCGCTCACCGCCGGCGCCGCGCGCCTCATTCCGAAAAAGCCCGATTGGGCGAATTTCTGAGCGCATGGCGCGGCCAGTCGATCTCGCGCGGCGCGTCGAAGAAGCGTGCCTCAATGGCTGGCCGGCCTTGCGGCAAGTCTGGTTCGACGGCTGGCTGCTGCGCTTCTCCGAAGGCCATACCCGGCGCAGCAACTCGGTGACGCCGCTGGCGCCGAGCCGCCATGACCTCCGGGACAAGGTCGCCTGTTGCGAAGCGCTCTATGCCTCGGCCGGTCTGCCGCTAATCGTCCGAGTGCCGACGATGGCGGAGACTGGCCTCGACGCCGGCCTGGACGCACTCGGCTACGCGGCCGAGGACGAGACCTGCGTCATCTACCGAGATCTCGACGGGAGCCTTCTCGAGCGCGGCGACACCGAGCTTGCGGATGGGATACCGAGCGAGGCATGGCTCGATGCGCATGCGCGTTTCACCGGCAACGCCGCTTCAGGACACAGCGTGCAGCGGAAGATTCTCGCAGCGCTCGCGGTGCCGGCCGTCTTCGCCGCAGCGCGCACCGCCGATGGCGGTATCGGCTCTGTCGCTTTCGGCGCGGTGCATGACCGCATCGTTTGCCTGAACCTCGTGGCGACCGATCCCGCTGTGCGCCGACGAGGGCTGTCGCGCCGCACCGTCTCGGCGGTTCTCGCCTGGGCGCAGGCGGCCGGCGCGGCGGCCGCATGCCTCCCCGTCGTGGCGAGCAACGCCCCCGCCATCGCGCTCTATCGCCAGCTCGGTTTCAACACCGAACTCTATCGCTATCACTATCGGCGCCGCGGGGACCCGCGGCTCAGCGCTAGGCTGGGGTGATCGCCGGCAGGCGATAGCGGCCCTCGAGCAAATCCGCTTGCGGCAGATAGGCGCGCAGGACCAGCGCGAACGGACCCCGCGCTGGCGCCGGCAGCCAGTTGGCGCGCCTTGCGCCGCCGGGATCCTGTCGCCCGACCCAGAGGTCGAGGCTGCCATCGGCATTTCGCACAAGACCCTTCGTCCGATCGCCGATCGCGTAACGGTTCAGCACATTCCACGTGAAGAAGAACTGACCGTCCGACGTGGCTTCGTACATCGTCAGCGACCAGAAGCCCTTGACCGGGACCGGCCGGTTCAGCCGCAGGCGATGGAGACCGTCGCCGTGAAACAAGCCCGTGCCGTCATCGCCCGCCGCCCGCATGTACATCTCCTCTTCGCACGGCAGGGCGCCGAGGCCGGCAATGTCGACCGCCGCGCGGAACATGAAGTTGTCGCCGTAGCGGCCCAGCTCCGGCTGCGGATAGTGCCAACCATCGACGAATTTCGCGTTCTTGCCGGCCGACTCCACCCAGGCGAGGGCTCCGGCGACGCCGGCCTCGATGGCGCGCGCGTCGTCCGCGCTGTAGCCCCCGCGGTCGAAATCGC
>JASHUO010000257.1 GCA_030039975.1 Alphaproteobacteria bacterium | reverse complement strand
AAGGCGAGGCGATCTCGGCTGCGGGCGTTCGAACGGCGGACCCTGGACTCTCGGTACCTGAAGGCCGACGGCACTCGAAGCGGAGCGCCGGGGCGCCGACACCGAAGGGCAAGCAATGCTGGACGGTGTTTTGGGGAGGCGAAGCACCGCGCATTCGCAGCCATAACACGGTCACAATGATCTTGCTTGCCGTAGGCGGGTGGAGGCGACACCATTCGCGCAACGCGACGTTGGGTCAACCGAGGGACGTAATGCGGATTTGGTACATGAGCGTCACCGCTGTGGCGGCAGTGTTTGTCGCCGCGTCGCTTGGCGCATGCTCCTCGTCAGGATCCAAATCCGATGTGCCCGGTGGGCAGGTGGAGGCGATAGCGCCCAGCAGCGTCCCCGCAGAGAACGGCCCGAACGTCGGGGCGCCGGCGACCAGCCCTATGGGCGGCGGCGCAAATGCCGCCCAAACGGCGCTGGCAAAAGCCGCGGCACCGCACGCGGCGGCCGGCCAGGGCGTGATGCCAGCAAGCTCTGCGCCGGGATTTCTCGCCGGCGACGCCGATCGGCTGCAGGGCGAGCTTGATCAAATCAAAGCTCGGGTCGCCAATAGCGACGCTTCGCTTCAGCAGATTAAGCACGGCCTCGCTCTCGACGCGTCAGCTTTCAACGCTGCGACGGGCGCGGTCAAAACCGGGCTGCAGAGTGGAAGACAGCCGGGCGATTCTGCGCTCCTTGGGCAGTGGAGCGACGCTCAGGCGACGCTTGCCCGGATAGACAGCAACATGGCGAAGCTCGTTACGCTCTCGGTCCAGAGCTCGCAAGACGCCTCCTTCGCCGACTACATCGCCGATTCGGCAAAGCGCGCCCATGCTCTCCAAGGGAGCGCGGCGGTCCAGGATCGTCTCGCGACGATCCAGGCCGATGCCGTCGCAACAGCGGGCGCCGCTCGAGCGCAGAAGACGGAGGTCGGCGCCGAAATCGATCGGCAAACCTCCGACGTAACGCGGGAACGCGCGGGATTGATGCAGCTCGCGTCGGCGATCGAGAGCGGGACTCTCTATCCGGGGAGCAAGGGCGCCACAGCCCGGCTTGCCGCCACCCCGCCGGCTCTGCCCGCGCCGCCGCCGGGCAAATTCGACGGGAGGAAGCCTCTGGTGGTGATCCGCTTCGACCAACCGAACGTGCGATATGATGAGCCCGTCCGCAAGGCCGCCGCCTTGGCACTCCAGCGCAAGCCCTCCACGATCTTCGACATCGTCGCCTCCGCTCCAGTCGAAGGCACGCCCAATGCTGTCGCGAGCGCCCGGGAGAAGTCAAAGTCCGACGCCGAAGCGGTTATCCGTTCTCTCCTGGATGCCGGAGTACCGACGAATCAGCTCACCTTGACCCTCGCCGCCCCTCGGTCGGGGGCTGGCTCCGAAGTCCTCATTTTCGTGCGCTGATACGGCGGTCGCCGCCGAGGAGCTTGTCCCTAAACTCGAATCGGGACACCATTGAACCGAAACCCGGCTATCCCGGGACTGTCGGCTGATCGATCGGGGACTCGCCCCGCCATGGTTGCGCGGCGCAAAGTTTCGTCAGGAAAAGCCCATTCGGTTGGAGAGACCAACCGCGGTTTTTGAGCACTGCCCGCGCCCCATGTCACGGCGGCCAGCGATTTCGGCCGGAAACGGGGAGGCGTGCCGTGCTGGAGCATCTCGAGCAGCAAAAGTCGCTGACGACGAACCAGTGGAAAATCTTCGCCGCGGCAACCATCGGAGACATGCTCGATTTTTTCGATTTCTACCTGATCGGCTTCATCTTGGCTTTTATCGTCAGGGGTTGGCATCTCACCTACGGGCAGTCGGGGGCGATCCTGCTGTCCTCGGGGATCGCCGCCCCTCTGGGCTCGGTGTTCTGGGGCTGGATGGCCGACAAGATCGGCCGGCGCAAGGTGATGATCCTCACCGTGCTGAACTTCTCGATACCGACCGGGCTGATGGCGCTGACCCCCGAGCAGGGATGGCTCTTCCTGTCGGCGTGCCGGTTTTTCGTCGGGATGGGCGTGACCGGTCTTTACACCGTCGATGTGCTGATCGTGCAGGAATTCGTGCCGGCCGCCAAACGCGGCCGGATCACCGGGCTGACCACCTCGCTGTTGCCGGCGGGTACGCTGTTGGGCGCGCTGAGCGGGGCTTACCTTGCACATTATGTCGGTTGGCGCGGCCTGTTCGCGGTCGGGCTGTTGCCGGCCGGCCTGACCCTGCTGATCCGCGCCTGGGTCCCGGAATCGCCCTATTGGCTGATCGGCAAGGGGCGGCTCGAAGAGGCGCGCCGGTCGCTCGCCTGGGCCTTGCAGGTTGACGCGAAAGCGATCGAACTGCCGGCCGCCGGCTTGGCCGTCGATCGGGTCTCGTGGGTTGAGTTGTTCAAGTATCCGCGCAGCCTGGCGGTTTCCTGTCTCACCGGTCTCAGCCAGACCGGGCAGGTCGGGCTGACCTTGTGGGTCGCGACGCTGTTCGTGCTCGTGCTCAGGATCACGCCGGCAGAGGCCTCGTTTCTTGTGATCTGGATGGGGGTTGCCGGAATCGCCGGACGCTTTTTCTGCGCTTGGATATCGGACGCCATGGGCCGCCGCCCGTCGGTCGTGCTCACCTGCTTGATCGGGGCGTTGGGTATGTCGCTCGCGGGATATTTGAGCGGCGTCTATATCGGCGCCGTCTCGATGTTCTACCTGATGATCCTGGTGCAGCAATTCTTCGGCAGCGGCTCCTATGCGATCATCGGGCCTTACATGGCCGAGGTGTGGCCGTCGAAGCTGCGGGCGAGCGGTATGGGCGTCGGCTACGGCGTCGGCAATCTTGGCAAGTTCATCGGCCCGGCCGGGCTGGCGGTGATTGCCGGATCGTCGAACCTGGTCAGCCCGAAGGCGACCCTCGACGCGTTGATCCCGGGGATGAACTACTTCGCTTTCTGGTACGTGGTTGCGGCGTTGGCGATCTGGCTCATCGGCATCGAGACGCGCGGCCGCACCATCGAAGAAATCGACAGCGATCTTGCCGCTCCGGTGCGGGTCAAAGCGCGGATAGCCTAGCCGTTCTTCGCCGGCGTCACGGCGCCGGCGCTTGCGATCCCCCGGCTAGGCCTTCCGCCCCTCGGGCGGGTCGCACGCCGTCGT
>JASHUO010000256.1 GCA_030039975.1 Alphaproteobacteria bacterium | reverse complement strand
CCCGATGACCGTCACCGGCAAGGTGCAGAAATTCATGATGCGCGAGCACATGGTGAAGGAGCTCGGCCTCGTCGAGCAGAAGACGGCGTGAGCGGGCGTGGCGACGCGCCCGTAAATTAGCCCGGGTCGATCCGATAGGGCGACGGCACACCCGCGGCAACGCGGCCGCGTTGAAAGATAACCAGCAGGCTGGTGATCACGGCTTATTTGGCGCAAAATCGGCGGCCTGAATGGCGAGAGCACCTTCAAACGGGGCGCCGCCTCATGGAAGCGAAGAGCAAGCTTCGGCTCAAGAGCGCTCGACGTTCCTGCAACAGGCGCTCGAACCGGATCCGATTTCGGACCGCTGGATATTCCTGCTGTCGCTGGGCGTCGGCGCGGGCACTGGCCTCTGCACTGGGCATTGGGGTGTCGCCGCCTTGGCTTGGCTCGGCACGCATTCTGCGACCGCATTGGCCTATACGGGTTTAAGCTATTTTACCGGGTGTCGGCGGCTGCGGTGGTTTGCCTTCTTTCACAATATTATCGACGTGCTCTGGATATTGAGTTCGTTCTAATCCCTGATCGCGATCGACGAGCGAACCCCGCGCGGCCGTCCACCGCCCTCACGGATAACTGAAGCGCGGCCGCCAGTCGGCGCTGCCTTCGGGCAGGAGGGCGAAGAAGTGCCAGAGCGAGCAGAAATCGTCGCCCGGGCCGAGGCCGGTGTCGCTGACGCGGATGATGTTGTCGTCGCGCTGCTTGAACACTGAGACGCCCGGCAGCCAACCGCGCTCGCCGCGATAGCCCATATCGGCGGCAAAGCTGGTGCCCTGGTGCGACACCATGCGGAAGCGCCAACCGCGCGACGCCTTGAACTTCTCTTGCGTTTCAGGCGCATCGGGCGAGGCGATGACGAAGGCGGCGCGGTTCTCGAGATGCGGCAATATGCCGTTGAAGCCATCGGCCCAGAGCGTGCAATAGGGGCAGGACGCGCCCATGTTGTGAATGACAAAGAGGCTGTCCTTGTCGCCGAACAGCGCGGCGAGCGAGACCTTGCCTTGAACGGTCGCGAACTCGTAGCGGGCGACCTCCTCAGGCTCGATCGCCTGCTGCAGCGCGCGCATCTTCTTGCGCAGCTCGGCGATTTCGCCGCGATAGCGCGCCAGGCGCTGCGAGGTTTCGCGATAGCTCATGGCTCTCTCCCTCCTCTTGTCATTCCCCTTGTCAGCGCTTGCGCCGCCGCCGGCGCTTCTTCGTCTTCTCGCGCTCGATCCGGTCGAGCCAGACGGCCAAGGTGTCGAACTGCTCCTGCCAATACTTGCTGTAGCGGTTGATCCAGAGCGCCGCTTCGAGGATCGGGCCGGCATCGAGCCGGCAGCGGCTGATCCGGCCGCTGCGCTCCTGCTTGACGAGGCCGGCGCGGACCAGGACCTGGATGTGGCGCGACACCGCCTGCAGCGAAATATCGAAGGGCGCGGCCAGCTCGGACACGAGCAGCTCCGCGCCATCGAGCCGGCTCAGGATCTGGCGCCGCACGGGATCGGCCAGCGCAGAGAATACCTTGTCGAGCGAGCCCGGCGCGTCCTCGGGAGCTGCTGCGACGGCCATGGTCAACGGCATAGTTGACAGTCAACAGATTAGTTGATCTTTTGTCAAGCCTTTCGCTCCGCTTCCGCTCGGCTCTCGCCGCAAGCGGCCTGACGTCCGCTCCCGACTCTCCCGCGGCACGCGCGGGATGATGTCGTCGCGCGCAGTTCAGGGTTGCCCGCCAGTGAAAATCCGCCGGATTCGTACGACGATTCTCCGCATCCTGTCGGTAGTTCCTCCTATCCATCGGCAACGGGACCGCGCCTATCCTTGAAAGATAGAGCCGGGAATCCCCGATCTGCCGACGCATGCAAGCAGGAGTTCGCCGATGGCCCAGGATCTCGTCAGTCAAATTCTGCAAGGGCTCGGATCCGACACGATGGATCGCATGTCCGCCGCCACCGGCGTCGATGGCGAGACAACGCGCAAGGCGGTGAGCGGCGCGGTGCCGGCCATCCTCGCAGGTCTTGTCGGCGTCGTGTCGCGGCCCGGCGGTGCCGATCGCCTGTCCTCTGTGGTTGGGCAGCTGGGCAAACTCGGCATTTCCGACGGCACGCTTCGACCGATGGACGCCGCCGGGCAGCGCACTCTCATGGAGCAGGGCTCCTCCTTCGTGTCGTCGCTATTCGGTAGTCAGGGGGGCGATGGCCTTGCCGGGGCATTCGCCCATTACACCGGGCTCGACCAGGGCGTCACCGGCCGATTGCTCGGCTTCCTGACCCCGCTGGTGCTTGGCCTGCTCGGACGCAGCGCCCAGACCGCCGGTGGCGGCGCCGGCGGTCTCGCGAGCCTGTTGCTCGATCAGAAGGACGCGATCGCGACGGCGCTGCCGGCCGGCGTAGCGAACCGGCTGCAAGGCAGCGGCATTCTTTCGGGCATCGCCGACCGTTTGGGGCAACCGGCGGCGAGCGCGGCCGCTGCGGCGAGATCGTCGGCCGCGGCGATGGGGCAAGGCGTCAGCGAGGCCAAATCGACGGTTTCGGACATGGGCGCCAAAATGGCTCAGTCCGCGACGAGTTACGCGAAGATGCAACGGCCTACGGCCGGGTTTGCACCCTGGCTGTGGGGCCTGGCGGCCGCGATCATCGTCGCGATCGCCGCCTATTGGATCTGGGGGCGCGGCCCGATTCAGGAGGCCAACCGCCTCCCCGTCAACGCCCCGGCGCAAACCACCGGTTCCGGCACGAGCACGCCGGCCGGCCCGATCGATCTTGGAAAGCAGCTGACCGGCGCCTTCGACAACACCCGCACGGCGCTGCAGCAGGTGAGCGATCCGGCATCGGCCAAAGCCGCCCTGCCGCAGCTCAACGACGCCGTCGCGCAACTCGGCAAGCTGCAGGTCGCCGCGGGACAAGCGTCGGATCAGGAAAGGAAGACCATCGCCGCGATGATCGACAAGGCGCAACCCGGACTGCAAAGCGCCATCGACAAGGCGCTTGCGACACCGGGCGTCGCGGACGTCCTGAAGCCGACGCTCGATGCGTTCAAGGCGAAGCTGGCGGCGTTGGGCTCTGCGACGTGAGGGGGGCGCATCGCGCGAGGTAAGCTAGACCGGCTTCACCGCCGCGCCGGCGGCGCCCGGCGTGCCGTAGAGGTGCCGTGCGCGCGCCTCGAAGGCGCCCACCATGCGCTTCACCGCCTCGTTGAACAGCAGCCCGATCAGCTTCTGCAGCATGCGCGAGCGGAACTCGAAATCGACGTAGAAGTCGATGACGCAGCTGCCCTGGGGCTGCGGGATGAATTCCCAGTGGTTGTTGAGGTAGCGGAACGGCCCGTGGGTATAGCTCACATCGATGCGGCGCGGCCGGTCGAGCTGGACGCGCGAGGTGAAGCGCTCCCGCACCATGCGGAAGCCGATCAGGAGATCGGCGGTGATGGTATTGGCGTTGCGTTCGCGCACGCGCGCACCGAGGCACCAGGGCAGGAACTCGGGATAGCGCTCGACATCGGCGACGAGATCGAAGATCTGATCGGCGGTATAGGGAACCAGCCGCTTCTCGGCATGGGTCGGCATTCGCTCAGGACGCCGCGAGCTTCTCGGCGCGCGCCGCGCGCAGCTTGGCGAAATCCTCGCCGGCGAAATAGGAGGAGCGCGTCAGAGGTGAGGCCGATACCATGAGGAAGCCCTTGCCATAGGCCATCTTGCGATAGCTCTCGAACTCCTCGGGCGGAACGAAGCGGTGCACGGCGCGATGCTTGGGCGTCGGCTGCAGATATTGTCCGATGGTGAGGAAATCGACGTCGGCGGCGCGCAGATCGTCCATCACCTGAAGCACTTCGGCCTTGTCTTCGCCCAGTCCCACCATGATCCCCGATTTGGTGAACATCGCGGGATCGAGCGCCTTCACCCGGTCGAGGAGGCGCAGCGACTGGAAGTAGCGCGCGCCCGGCCGCACCTCCGCATAAAGCCGCGGCACGGTTTCGAGATTATGGTTGTAGATATCGGGACGCCCCGCCACCACCGCCTCGATCGCGCCCGCTTTCTTGAGGAAGTCGGGCGTCAGCACTTCGATCGTGGTGCCGGGGGCCAGCGCGCGGATCGCCTCGATGGTACGGACGAAATGTTCTGCGCCGCCATCCCTGAGATCGTCGCGATCGACCGAGGTGACGACGATGTGGCTGAGACCCAAGCGCGCCACGGCTTCGGCGACATGCTGCGGCTCGTGTGGATCGAGCTGGTCCGGCTTTCCCGTCGCGACATTGCAGAAGGTGCAGGCGCGCGTGCAGACGCTGCCCAGGATCATCACCGTGGCGTGCTTCTGCTTCCAGCATTCGCCGATATTGGGGCAGGCCGCCTCCTCGCACACGGTGTTGAGGCGAAGCTCGCGCATCAGCCGACGCGTCTCATGGTATTCCGGCGAGGTCGGCGCCTTGACGCGAATCCAGGCCGGCTTGCGCGCGACGGGATTGTCGGGCTTGTGCGCCTTCTCGGGGTGGCGGAGTTCCGGCTCGCTCATCGACACCTGCGATTCAATCCAGGCTAGATGTGGAGGACCTGACCATAAGCGTCAAGCACGCTCTCATGCATCATCTCGGAGAGCGTCGGATGCGGGAAGACGGTGCGCATCAGCTCCTGCTCCGTCGTCTCCAGCGTCTTGGCGATGGTGTAGCCCTGGATCAGCTCCGTCACCTCGGCGCCGATCATATGCGCGCCGAGGAGCTCGCCGGTCTTGGCGTCGAACACCGTCTTCACCAGCCCCTCGGGCTCGCCCAGCGCGATCGCCTTGCCATTGCCGATGAAGGGAAAGCGGCCGACGCGCACCTCGCGCCCTGCTTCCTTCGCCCTGCGCTCGCTCAAGCCGACGCTCGCCACTTGCGGCCGGCAATAGGTGCAGCCGGGGATGTTGTTGGTATCGAGCGGATGCGCCGTGTTGAGCCCGGCGATGCGCTCCATGCAGATCACGCCCTCATGCATCGCCTTATGCGCAAGCCAGGGCGGCCCCACCACATCGCCGATGGCGTAGAGGCCCGGCTCGTCGGTGGCGAGCCACTCATTCACCAGAATGTGGCCTTTCTCGACCCGCACCCGCGTCTTGTCGAGGCCGATAGTCTCGACATTGCCGGTAATGCCGATGGCGAGCACGACCCGCTCGGCGGTGGCTTGCGCCGTCTTGTCGCCCGACGCCAAGGTCGCGGTCACGGCCTCGGCGTTTTTCTTCAGCTCCTTCACCATGGTCGAGGTGTGGATCTTCATCCCTTGCTTCTCGAAAGCCTTGCGCGCAAAGGCGGAGATCTCTTCATCTTCCACCGGCAGCACGCGGTCGAGCACCTCGACCACCGTGACCTCGGCGCCCATGTCGCGATAGAAGCTCGCGAACTCGATGCCGATGGCGCCAGAGCCGATCACCAGCACCGATTTCGGCATCGCCGGCGGCACCATCGCCTCCTTATAGGTCCAGACGAACTTGCCGTCGGGCTCGAGCCCCGGCAGCGTGCGCGCGCGGGCGCCGGTGGCGATGACGATATGCTTGGCGCTGAACTCGCCGACGGCCTTGCCGTCCTTGGTGACACCGAGCTTGCCCTTGCCGAGCAGCGTGCCCTCGCCGTCGATGACGGTGATCTTGTGCTTCTTCATGAGGTAGCCGACGCCGTTCGAGAGCTGCTTGGCGACCTTGCGCGAGCGCTCCACCACCTTCTTGGTATCGTAGCCGATGTCCTTGGCGCTGAAGCCGTACGCGTCGAGATTGTGCAGCAGATGGTTGATCTCGGAGCTGCGCAACAGCGCCTTGGTCGGAATGCAGCCCCAGTTGAGGCAGATGCCGCCCAAATGCTCGCGCTCGACCACCGCCGTCTTCATGCCGAGCTGCGCCGCGCGGATCGCCGCAACATAGCCCCCCGGCCCGCCGCCGATGATGATGGTGTCGAACGCAGTATCAGCCATTGCTCCATCCTTCGGCAACGCCCCTCACCTTCCCAGCGCTACGCGCTGGGCCCCTCCCTCTCCCGCAAGGGGAGAGGGAAATTAAGGGCTCCGCGAGCCCCCTCTCCCCTTGCGGGAGAGGGTCGGGGTGAGGGGAAAAGGCCACGCTCGCTCCGCTACAGCGCCAGCATGCCCGGCGCTTCGATAATCTTCTTGAAGGCCTGGATCCATTCGGCGCCGACCGCGCCGTCGATGACGCGGTGGTCGCAGGCGAGCGTGCAGCTCATCACCGTGGCGATCGCGAGCGCGCCGTTCTTCACCACCGGGCGCTGCTCGCCCGTGCCGACGGCGAGGATGGCGCTGTGCGGCGGGTTGATCACCGCGGTGAAATCCTTGATGCCGAACATGCCGAGATTGGAGATCGAGAAGGTGCCGCCCTGGAATTCCTGCAGCTTGAGCTTGCCGGCACGCGCGCGCGTGCCGAGATCGCGCATCTCGGTCGAGATCTGCTGCAGGCCTTTGCGCTCGGCCGCCTTGATGATTGGCGTGATCAGCCCTTGCTCGATGGCGACCGCAACCGCGATGTCGGCGCTCTCCCATTGCAGGATGGCATCCTCGCTCCAGGAGGAATTGACCGCCGGCACCTTCTTCAAGGTCAGCGCGGCTGCCTTGATGACGAAGTCGTTGACCGAGATCTTCAGCCCCGCCGCGGCGTTGATCTGCTCGCGCATGCGCAAGAGCGCGTCGATCTCGCAATCGACGGTGAGATAGTAATGCGGAATGGTGAGCTTCGATTCCACCATGCGCCGCGCGATGACGCGCCGCATGCTGGTGATCGGCACTTCGGTGAAAGCGGGGTTGCCGGCCAGGGCCACCACCTGGTCGCGGCTGTAGCTCGGCGGCGCGATCGCACCCGGCGCCG
>JASHUO010000255.1 GCA_030039975.1 Alphaproteobacteria bacterium | reverse complement strand
TAGCAGACGAGATCGGTGCCGGCATATTTCGCCACTTCCGCCACCACTTCCGCGCGCCGCATCGCCACCAGATCGAGGGCGCTGCTGGTCAACTGCGTCAGCGGCAGCTCGGCGAGCTTCACCTCGGCACCCTGGTCGCGCCACTCGGCGGCGATCGCTTCGGCGAGCGCGCGGCTCGGCACGTCGAGCGGCGCCTTCGCCGGCGTGCGCAGCGGCTTGCCGTCGAGATTGACGGCAAAGCCGGAAGCCGACGGCACGACGCTGACCTCGACGTAGAAGCGCTTCATCGCTGCGGCGCCAGCGCGGCGAAGGGCTCCGCTTCTTCGGACTCATCGAAGCCGAAGAACGCCCAGGTCTCTTTCATGTGCGGCGGCAGCGGCGCCGTCACCACCAGCCGGCCGCCGCCGGGATGCGGCAGCGACAGCGCGCGGGCATGGAGGTGAAGCTTGCGCGCGTTGGGGACGCCGGCGGGATGCGCTGCGCCGCCGCCATATTTGCCGTCGCCCAGGATCGGCGTGCCGAGCGCGACGCAATGGGCGCGCAGCTGATGGGTGCGGCCGGTGACCGGCTGCAGCGCGAGCCAGGCAAGCTTGTCGCCGGCATGGGAGACGGTGCGGTAATAGGTGACGGCGCGCTTGCCCTCGTCCTCGTCGGGCGCGACGCGCTCGCCGGCCGGCCCGGGCAGCTTCGCCAGCGCCTGGTCGATGCGGCCGCGCCGCGGCTTGGGCAGGCCCACCACGATCGCCCAATAGAGCTTCTGTGTCGTCTTGTCGCGAAAGGCGCGCGCCAGCGCCGCCGCGGCAGCAGCGCTGCGCGCCAGCACCAGCACGCCGCTGGTGTCGCGGTCGAGGCGGTGGACGAGGCGTGGCCGCTCCTTGGCGCCGAAGCGCAGCCCATCCAGCATCGCATCGAGATGGCGCTCGGTGTTGGTGCCGCCTTGCACGGCAAGGCCGGGCGGCTTGTCGATGACGATGACATCGTCGTCGAGATGCAACACGGCGCGCTCCAGCATGGCGATATCGCGCGGCCGCGGCGCCGGCGCTTCATGCTCCCGCGGCGAGAGATCGCCCAGCGGCGGCACGCGGATCATCTGGCCCGGCGCGATCCGGTCGCCGGCTTTGGCGCGCCTGCCATCGACCCGCACCTGTCCGGTGCGCAGCAGCTTCTCGAGTCGGCCATGCCCGAGCCCGGGAAAGTGCCGCCGGAACCAGCGGTCAAGGCGGATTTCGCCATCATCGGCGGCGACGGGGATGGTTTGGACGGCGCTCATCGAATGCGAGCGCCCATCCTAGCGATGGTGCCCGATCGCCGCCACCCCGCCGCGGTTCAGCCTACGCTCAGGCCCAGTGTCCGGGGACCCAGACCCAGGCATTGCCGCGCCACACCCAGCGGCCTTCGACCCAACGGGCGTGGCGTGGATGCGGATGGACATAGCGGCCGGGGACCCAGACATAGCGCACGCCGGTCCAGCGCCAATGGCCGGGCTGCCAGACCCAGCGGCCCGGCGGCATTGCCGGCACCACCTCGGCATGCGGCGCCGGGATCGCCGGCGCCGGAGCGGCGCCCGGAGGCGGCGGCGCGTAGCCCGGGGGCGGCGCCGAGCCGGGAGGCGGCGCGTAGCCGGGGGGCGGCGTCTGGGCACGAGCGAGGGTGGCGCCGCTCACCAGCGCCAGCAGCAGCGTGCCGGTGCGCAGCAAGGCGGTACGGCGGGTCAGCATCAGCGTGTTCTCCAAGGGTCGCGAAACTTGCGGGTTATATGCGGAGAAGAGCAAGGCGATCCCCGGCACCCGGCGGCGATGCTCAGGGAACGGCGATAATAAACAATATCCGACAAATCCGCGGGAGCGCGGCGGCGGCGTTTCGCCGCGGCGGCCAGAGGCGCGCCCGAGGTAAGGGCGGCTCACTTGCCTCGCCCCGCGTCGTGGAGAAGACTCGGCACTGCAAGGGAGAGAGCGCCATGAAGATCACCGCCGTCGAGACGATGCTGCTGCGGATTCCCTACCGCCAGAGCGGGCCGCCCACCGGCTTCGGCGGCAAGGTGTGGACGACGCTCGACACGCTGCTCCTCCGCATCGACACGGATGAGGGCGTGACCGGCTGGGGCGAGGCGTTCGGCTACAACGTCAATGAAGGCACGAAGGCGACGATCGACACGCTCATTGCGCCGCTCTGCATCGGGCGCAATGCCGCGGCCATCGGCGAGCTGATGGCCGATCTGCAGCGCAAGCTGCATCTCTTCGGCCGCGGCGGTCCCGTGATCTACGGTCTTTCCGGCATCGACATCGCTTTGTGGGACATCGCCGGAAAATGCGCCGGGTTGCCGCTGTATCGCTTGCTCGGCGGCGCAGGACGACGAGAGTTGCGCGCCTACGCCAGCCTGTTGCGCTATCACGATCCCGCAGTGACGGCGAGGCTCAGCGCCGAGGCCGTGGATCGCGGCTATCGCCACGTCAAGCTGCACGAGATCGAGCTGGCTCCGGTGGCGAGCGCGCGTGCCGCGGTCGGGCCGGAGATCGCGATCATGGTCGATACCAACTGTCCCTGGTCGCTCGCCGAAGCGCGCGCCATGGCGCGGCAGCTCGCGCCGCAGGATCTCTTCTGGCTGGAGGAGCCGATCTGGCCGCCGGAGGATGTTGCCGCGCTCGCCCAGCTCCGGCGCGCCGGCCTCATGCCGATCGCCGCCGGCGAGAATGCCGGAAGCACGCTGCACTTCGCCCAGATGTTCGCCGCGGGTGCCGTCGACGTTGCGCAGCCCAGCGTCAGCAAGATTGGCGGCATCAGCGAGATGCGCAAGGTCGTGGCGCTGGCCGAAGCGGCCAATGTCAGCGTCGTGCCGCATTCGCCCTATTTCGGGCCAGGGCTGCTCGCGACTCTGCATGTCGCCGCTTCTGCCGCACAGGACATGTTGATCGAGCGCCTCTACGTCGATTTCGAGACGCCGCTCTGCGGCGACCTCGCCAATGCGCGCAACGGCATGATGACGGTGCCGGAAGCCCCAGGCCTCGGCGCCGAGCCCGACGCCGCGGTCATCGAGCGCTATCGCGCGAAGTAGCGATCCCCTCTCCCGCTTGCGGGAGAGGGTGGCGCGGGCGAAGCCCGCGCCGGGTGAGGGATCGCCGCTCGATAGCTCGGCTAGCTGGAGGGGCCGCGGACGAGCGCTAACGCGCTCGCCTAGGGCTACTCCGCCTTCTTCCTTCGCAGCTTCTCCCAATACTCGAGCCGCTTCTTGATCTCGCGCTCGAAGCCGCGGTCGATCGGGCGGTAGAATTGCTGGCGCGGCAGATCGTCGGGGAAGTAGTTGAGGCCGGAGAAGCCTTCCTCGGTGTCGGGGTCGTAGACATAACCCTCGCCATAGCCGAGCTTTTGCATCAGCTTCGTCGGCGCGTTGACGCTGTGCATCGGCGGCATCAGCGAGCCGCTGTCCTTGGCGGCGTGCCGCGCCTCGCCGAACGCCATATAGGCGGCGACCGATTTGGGCGCGGTGGCGAGGTAGATCACCGCCTGCGCGATGGCGAGCTCGCCTTCGGGCGAGCCCAGCCGCTCATAGGCCTGCCACGCCGCCAGCGCCTGCACCAATCCCTGCGGATCGGCGAGGCCGATATCCTCGACCGCCATGCGCACGACGCGGCGCGCGATGTATTCGGGATGCTCGCCGCCCGCCAGCATGCGCGCGAGCCAATAGAGCGCCGCATCGACATCCGAGCCGCGCACCGATTTGTGCAAGGCGCTGATCAGGTTGTAATGCCCTTCCTGCGCTTTGTCGTAGAGCGGCACGCGCTTTTGCACCGCGGCCGCCAGCCCGGCGCTGTCGAGCACCGTGCCGTCCGGCAGCTGCGCCAGCTCCTCGGCGAGGTTGAGCAGAAACCGCCCATCGCCATCGGCCATCGCCTTCAGCGCCTGGCGCGCGCCGTCATCGAGCGGCAGCGCCCGCTTGAGGCTCTCCTCGGCCCGCGCCAGCAGCGTCTCGAGCCCGGCATCGTCGAGGCGATGCAGCACGAAGACCTGGCAGCGCGACAGCAGCGCGCCGTTGAGCTCGAAGGATGGATTCTCGGTGGTGGCACCCACCAGCACCACCGTGCCGTCTTCGACATAGGGCAGGAAACCGTCCTGCTGCGCGCGGTTGAAGCGGTGGATCTCGTCGACGAAGAGCAGCGTGCCCTGGCCGCCGACGCGGCGCTTCTTCGCCGCGTCGAACACTTTGCGCAGATCGGCGACGCCGGAGAACACGGCGGAGAGCGGCTCGAAATGCATCGACGTCGCCTCGGCGAGGAGGCGCGCGATCGTCGTCTTGCCGCAGCCGGGCGGGCCCCACAGGATCATCGAGGCGAGGCGATGCTGTGCCACCATGCGGCCGATGGCGCCGGCCGCATCGAGCAGATGATCTTGCCCCACTACTTCGCCGAGCCGCCGCGGCCGCAGCTTGTCCGCCAGCGGCCGCGGCGCCTGGGCCTCGAAGAGGCTCACCTCAGCCTCGCAGCGGCGGCGTCGTCAGCAGCTTGTCGCCGCGCTTCACCGTCACCACCCAGGGCGGTTGGCTTGTCGCCAGCAATTGCCGGAGCCCGGTCACGCTCTCGACCGAGTGCTGGTTGATGCTCATCACGATATCGCCGGGCTCGATGCCGAGCTGCTCGGCGATGCCGCCATCGGCGAGGGCGGTGACGATGACGCCTTCAGCAGTGCTGTCGAGGCCGAGCTCCTCGGCGAAAGCCGGGTTGAGATTGGCGACCGCGGCGCCTGACAGCGGCGTGCGGCCGTCGAGCCGCGTCGCATCGCGCGGCGGCACCTCCGGCGGCGCCACCACCGTGGTGACGATGTCGTAGCTCTGCCCGCCGCGCCAGACCGTGAGATGCGCCGTGGCGCCGGGCGCAAGCGTCGCGATGCGGAAGCGCAGGCCGTCGGGATCGTCGACGGCATGGCCGTCGACGGCGAGCACGACATCGCCGACGCGGATGCCCGATGTGGCCGCCGGGCTCTCCGGCGCCACGTCCTTGATCAGCACGCCTTCCGGCCGCGACAAGCCGAAGCCCTGCGCCAGCTCCGGCGTCACGCTCTGGCCGCTGGCGCCGAGCCAGGGCCGCGTCACCTTGCCGCCGTGGATCGCGGCTTCGAGGACGCCGCGCACCAGGCTGGTCGGGATGGCGAAGCCGATGCCGATCGAGCCGCCGGATTGCGAGAAGATCGCCGTGTTGATGCCGACGAGCTTGCCGTCGAGATCGACCAGCGCGCCGCCGGAATTGCCGGGATTGATCGCCGCGTCGGTCTGGATGAAGGAGCGGAAATCATGGGCGCCGATGCTGCGTGCCACCGCCGAGACGATGCCGCTGGTCACGGTCTGGCCGACGCCGAAGGGGTCGCCGATGGCGAGCACGAGATCGCCGACCTCGAGCGCGTCGCTGTCGCCCATCTGCAGCACCGGCAGCTTCTCGCCATGCGGGTCGATCTTGAGCACGGCAAGATCGGCATGCTCGTCGGCGAGCACCACCTTCGCTTCGAATTCGCGGCGATCGGCGAGGTCGACGACGATCTCGTCGGCATCCTTGATCACGTGCCGGTTGGTGACGATATAGCCGGCGGGATCGAGGATCACGCCGGAGCCGAGCGAGTTCTCGACGCGCTCGCGCGGCACGCCGAACGGCAGCTGGTTGCCGAAGAAGCGCCGGAAGAACGGGTCGTTGAACAGCGAGGCGGGGCCGCCCGTCATGCGCACGACGCGGCGCGAGAAGACATTGACCACCGCCGGCGCCACCTTCTTCACCACCGGCGCGAAGGAGAGATGGATCAGCTCGCGGCTGGTCGGCACGACGGAATTCTGCGCCGCGGCGGGTGCGACCCAGAAGACGAGGGCGATGATCGCCGAGAGCAGGCCTTTCATGACCGGCCCAATCTAGGCGAGGCCGGTCGCACGCGCCAGACGGTGGCGGAACGATCGCCGAAGCGGCTCAGAGCATTGTCCGCCCAAGTGCAGCAATATTATCTTCGCCTTGCCCGCGAAAGCGGGCATCCAGGAGCTTGAGCCCCGATGAGCGGAGCGTATGGCTCTGGGTCCCCGCTTTCGCGGGGACGGCGCAACAAGAAAAAAAGAGGCGCTGCTACCGGAGCGGGACGGCGTTCAGGAAGCGAGCCAGCGTTTGAAGCTGGCGACCGCGCCGAGCTCCGCGGCGCGCGTGAGCTGGCCCAGCACATGGTCGCATTTGAGCCCGTAGCTGCTGAACGGCAGCAGCAGGAGGCGGTAGCGGGCGCTCCCGTTCGAGACCGGGAAGCGCTTCTCTTCCTCGATCGGCGCGCCGCGCTTTGCCGCGTGGCGGCCGCGCGACATGATCCAGTCGATGACCGACGCCGTATATTCGACCTCGCCGTTGCTGTCGCCGAGGCGGGTGATGCGCGGCATCTCCGTCGCGTCGATAGCGAGCAGCACGGTGTTGGGCCAGGTCGCGGCGACGAGGCTGCGGTCGAGCTCGTCCAGCGATGGGAAATCCCGCCCGCCGCGCAAGCTGTCCCAGTAATCGAGGATGTCCGCCCCACCGGCTTCGGGCGCAGGCTCGGCATCCAGAGCCGCTGGCGCGGGTGCTTCCGCCGGTGGCTCCTCCGGCAGCGTTTCGACCAGGACCGGCCGCGGACGCGGCTCCGGCGCCGCCACCGGCGCGAATTCCGGCTCGGGACCGTCAAGCGGCTCGTCAGGCACTTCCGCTTCGTCGAAGGGCGCCGTCAGCTCGACCGCCTCGCCATCGCGGAACGTCGCCGCCGGCTCGACATCGTTCGCCGGCTCGGGCGCCGAGGGCTCTGGCGGCGCTGGCGCCTTCAGCTCGATGAAAGACGAACTCTCTTCGCGTTCCGGCTCCGGCTCCGGTTCAAGCTCCGGCTCCCGCAGCGTCTCCGGTTCCTGCTGCATTGCTGACGGCAGCAGCTCGACAACCGGCGGGATCTCCGGCATCTCCGGTTCGGGCGCCGGCGCGTGCGGCGGCGTGAGCGCGAACAGATCCAGTATGTCCGGCGGCGCCGGGTCCGGTTCCGGTGTCGCCTCGATGACGGGTGGGCTCTCGGGACGCGCCGGCGCGTCGACCGGCGGCGGCAGACCCTCGAACAGCTGCGGAAGCTCCGGCGCGGCCGGCGGCCGTATCCGGTCGATGATGCGCTCGATTTGTTTGTAGGTCGCTTCGGACGCCGGCGGCGGCAGCGCGATCACCGGCTCGGGCGCGGCGGGACTGCCGCTGCCGCTCTCCTCGGTGAGGTCGCCGCGTTTGCCGCTCCGCGCCAGCGGCTGCTTGCGGCGCTTGATCCTCACCGAGGTGAGGGAAGCGGCCGGCTCGAGGCCGGATTGCGAGGCGTCGGGCGTCATGACCGGCGGTCGGGAGCGGCCCGACCGAAGCCGAGAGCGGCGCAGCTGCCTTCCGGATCGCGCCCCTGCTCGACGCAGGCGCAGCGTCCGGCCATCAGCAGC
>JASHUO010000024.1 GCA_030039975.1 Alphaproteobacteria bacterium | reverse complement strand
CGCTCGATATCCTCGCGGTGTTCCTGGCGCTCGGCATCGGGATGGCCGCGCCCTATCTGCTGGTGGCGGCGCTGCCGCAGCTTGCGCAAGCCCTGCCGCGGCCCGGGCGCTGGATGCAAGCGTTGCGGCGTGTGCTCGGCTTGGCGCTGGCGGCGACGGCGCTCTGGATCGTGGCTGTGCTGGCGGGCGAGATCGGCCTTGCCGCCGCGTTGACGGTGGCCGCGCTGATGGCGGGGATTGCCGCTGCCCTGCTGGTGCTGCGCCGGCCGGCGGCGCGCGGCGGCGCGGTCGCGGCGCTGGTGCTCGCCGGCTTTCTTGTGCCGGGGGTGCTGGCTTCGCCGCCGCCAGCGGCGCGGCCGGGTGCCTTCTGGCATCGCTTCGACCGCGCCGAGATCGATCGACTGGTCCGGCGCGGCGACGTCGTGTTCGTCGACGTCACGGCAGACTGGTGTCTTACCTGCAAGGTCAACAAGGAGCTGGTGATCGATCAGCCCGAGATTCGCGAGCGGCTCGACCGACCCGGCACCGTCGCCATGCGCGCCGACTGGACGCGGCCGAGCGACACCATCGCCGCCTATCTCCGCAGCTTCGGGCGCTACGGCATTCCGTTCAATGCGGTTTATGGGCCGGCCCTGCCGCAGGGGCGCGCGCTGTCGGAGATCCTGACGCCGGATCAAGTGCTGCAGGCGCTCGCTGATGCGGCGGGCCCCGGCAAGGTCGCCGGCGCTCTGCAATAAGCACCGCCGCTCGCGGGCGGCGGAGCGATGGGAGTGATTTTCGCCGTCCGACCGTCTATGGTGGGTCGCGCATGGGCTACGCCCCATGGCGAAATTCCAACGACCGGCATCAGACCAGCAGGAAGGGAAAAGGCGATGACCATCAAGGTTGGCGACAAGGTCCCGACGGTGAAGCTCAAGCAGATGACGCCGGATGGCATGAGGGATGTCGACACCGGCGAGTTCTTCAAGGGCAAGACGGTGGTGGTGTTCGCGGTGCCCGGCGCGTTCACGCCGACCTGCTCGGCCAAGCACTTGCCCGGCTTCGTCGAGAAGGCGGCGCAGATCAAGGCGAAGGGCGTCGACGCCATCGCCTGCCTTTCGGTGAACGATGCTTTCGTCATGAGCGCCTGGGGCAAGGACCAGAAGGCCGAAGGCAAGGTGCAGATGCTCGCCGACGGCAACGGCGATTTCACCCGCGCAGTCGGGCTCGAGCTCGATGCCAGCGGCAACGGCCTCGGCAAGCGCTCCCAGCGCTACGCCATGGTGGTGGAGGACGGCGTCATCAAGACGCTCAACGTCGAGAAGCCCGGCACTTTCGAGGTGTCGAGTGCCGACGCGATCTTAAAGGCCCTGTAACGGCGACAATCGTACACCCGGAACCACCCCGCCTCACCCCGGCCCTCTCCGCCCCAATGCCGCGGAGAGCGGGAACGGGGGTGAGGCGGTGCGGTTTCCTCAGCGTCTCTTCTTTTTCACCGGCGGCGCCTCCGCAAGCGCGCTCATCTCGCGCGCCTCGACGATGGCGGCGCGGGCGAGCGCGTCGGCGCGCTCGTTCTCGGGATGCCCGGCATGGCCCTTGACCCAGAACCACTCGACCTGATGCGGCTGCAACGCCGCTTCGAGCCGGACCCAAAGGTCGATGTTCTTCACCGGTTTCTTGTCCGCCGTCTTCCAACCGCGCGCCTTCCAGGCATGGATGAAGCGGGTGATGCCGTCGCGCAGGTACTGGCTGTCGGTATGGATGTGAACGCGGCTCGGCCGCTTCAGCGCTTCGAGCGCCGAAATAGCCGCCAGCATCTCCATACGGTTGTTGGTCGTGGGATTGGCCGAGCCGGTGAGCTCGCGCTCGTGTTCGCCATAGCGCAGCAGCGCGCCCCAGCCGCCCGGGCCTGGATTGCCGCTGCAGGCGCCGTCGGTGAAGATCTCGACGACGCCGGTACCCGTCGCGGCGCCTGCCGTTCCGGTCATGCGTCGAGCCCGTAAGCCGAGGGCTGCGCGACGCTGCGGTGGAAGCGCAGCTTCTGCAGATATTCGAGCGGGTCCTTGCGCCGCACCAAAGCGCCTGGCGGATGGTTCAGCCAGTCATAAAGCCGCGTCAGCAGGAAGCGCAGCGCGCCGCCGCGCGCCAGCAGCGGCAAGGCGCTGAATTCCTCCGGCGTCAGCGGCCGCACCGCGCGATAGCTCGCCAGCATCAGCCGCGCCTTGGTGACGTTGAAGCTGCCGTCGCTCTCGAAGCACCAGGCATTGAGGCAGATGGCGAGGTCATAGGCGAGGAAATCGGTGCAGGCGAAATAGAAGTCGATGATGCCCGAGACCCGCTCGCCGCGGAAAAAGATGTTGTCGGGGAAGAGGTCGGCATGGATGACGCCCATCGGCAGCGTCTCGGGCCAGAGACGCTCGAGCGCGTCGAGTTCGCTGCCGAGCTCGGCTGCAAGCCCGCCTTTCACGTCGTCCGCCCGCGCGCGGCAGGCTTCATAGAGGCGCCGCCAGCCGGCGAGAGACAGGTCGTTCGGGCGGCGCAGCGCAAAGGAAGCGCCGGCAACGTGGAGCCGCGCCAGCGCGTCGCCGACGCCGGCGCAATGGACGGGATGGACGCGGCGCGGCCACATGCCGTCAAGGAAGCTCACGATCACCGCCGGCCGGCTGCAGAGCTGACGCAAGGCGATGCCGTCCTTGGCCTTGATCGGCGTCGGGCAGGCAATGCCTTGCGCCGCCAAATGCTCCATCAGCGCGATGAAGAACGGCAGATCCATCGGCGAGACGCGCTTCTCGAACAGCGTCAGCAGGAAAGTGCCCGCCTCGGTGCGCAGCAGGAAGTTGGAATTCTCGACGCCCTCGGCGATGCCTTTGCACGAGATCACCTCGCCAAGCGCGTACTCGGCGATGAAGCCGCGCAGCTCGTCGTCGGGGACGTCCGTGTAGACCGCCATGTCAGGCGACGCTCAGCAGCGCCCGCGGCAGATTGAAACGCACTTCTTCGCGCGTCACGGCGACTTCTTCGAGCGCCACGTCGTAACGGTTGCGGCAGGCCTCGACCACTTCCTCGACGAGTGCTTCGGGCGCCGAGGCGCCGGCGGTGAGGCCGAGGCGCGCGGCGCCGGCGAGGAAGCTCCAATCGATCTCGGCGGCGCGCCCGATCAGCGCCGCTTTGTCGCATCCACTTTGCCGCGCGACTTCGACGAGCCGCAGCGAATTGGAGGAGTTGGGCGCGCCGACGACCAGCAGCCGGTCGACGCGGCGGGCGATCGCCTTCACCGCCTGTTGCCGGTTGGTCGTGGCGTAGCAGATATCGTCGCGCTTGGGTCCGTCGATCTGCGGGAAGCGCTGCTGCAGCGCCGCGACGATGGCGAGCGTGTCGTCGATCGACAGCGTCGTCTGCGTCACATAGGCGATCGGCTCGTCCGCTGCGACCTCCAGTCTGGCGACATCCGCCGGCGTCTGGACCAGCAGCACCGCGCCGGGCGGCAACTGGCCCATGGTGCCGATGACTTCGGGATGGCCGGCATGACCGATCAGCACCACCCGCCGGCCTTGCGCGTAATGACGCTCGGTCTCGCGATGCACCTTGCTCACCAGCGGGCAGGTGGCATCGAGATAGATCAGGCGGCGCCGCTCCGCCTCGGCCGGCACCCGCTTCGGGACGCCATGCGCCGAGAACACCACGGGAGCGCCGGGGGGTACGGCGTCGAGCTCTTCGACGAAGATCGCGCCCTTGCGCTCCAGCGTTTCGACGACGAAGCGGTTATGCACGATCTCGTGGCGGACATAGACCGGTGCGCCGAAGCGATCGAGGCTGCGCTCGACGATCTGCACCGCGCGCTCGACCCCGGCGCAAAAGCCGCGCGGACCGGCGAGCAGAATGGTCAGCGGCGCTTTCGTCATCGTCATTCCCTTGCGTAGGCGGCCGGGGCCGGGCTCCCGTGCGGAGGAGCCCTTGTGCGGCGCTCGACGGTCGAATAGAGTTCGCGCGTTCCGGGCCTGCGGCGGCCATCCGGGCTCGATGGCGTGGAAGTTAGTACACTGGAGAAGCTGGGGGAAGAGGGGTATGAGCGAAGCAGTTCCAGCGCGCAAGAGCCCCTACATGCTCGCCGCGGAGGCCGGCAAGGAATATTGGTGGTGCGCCTGCGGCCGCAGCCGTTCTCAACCGCTCTGCGACGGCTCGCATCGCGGCACCGGCCTCACGCCCGTGCCGCTGAAGCTCGAACAGGACGGCGAAGTCTGGCTGTGCGGCTGCAAGCAGACGCAGAACAAGCCTTTCTGCGACGGCTCACACAACCGCCTCTGATGCGCTCAGCCTTCGGCGCCGCACTTTGCGCGCTTGCTGCGCTGTCGATTGCGGCCTGTTCCAGCAGCAGCGAGCTGCCTCCTGGCAAGCTCGCCTGTCCCACCACGTTCATCGCTCCCGGCCTCGATTCCTATACCGAGTTCCGGCCCGGCGTCACGCCCAGCGCAACCAACACCAACGACATCATCTTCGGCGTCAAGCTCGCCACCGTCGCGCCCCAATGCAAAGCCGAGTCGCAGGGCGTGAGCGTCACCACGGTGGTCACTTTCGTCGCCGTGCGCAACGATCAGGATCTCCGGCAAGGCGATTTCACTTATTTTGTCGCCGTCGCGGATGCGCAGCAGAACATCGTCGCCAAGCAGAACTTTGCGCTGCGCGTCGATTTTGCGCCGCGACAGAAAGAGATGCGGCTGGTCGACCAGATTACCGAGCACTTGCCGGTCAAGAATCTGTCGCTCGGCAATCAGTATGCGATCATCGTCGGCCTGCAGGTTAGCAAGCAGCAGCTCGACATCAACCGCTCGCGCGAGTGAACCCGCGACAACGCTTAGCGTTGCGCGGGCGGGGCTCGGTTGCCGAGAAGTGAGCTTGCGGTTGCAAGAGCAACCGCCGATGCCAGTCCCGACGAAGCGGGCTTTCGCGGTTGCGAGAGCAACCGCTGACGCCCACCCGCGACAACGCTTCGCGTTGCGCGGCGTTGCGCGGGGCTGGCCACCGTGGCGGGGCGGTGCTAGGGTGCGGTCGCCGTCGCACCCCGATGGGAGAGACCGGGTTTCACCCCGGCGCCGA
>JASHUO010000254.1 GCA_030039975.1 Alphaproteobacteria bacterium | reverse complement strand
AGCACCGGCCGGCGCTCAGCGTCGCGAGTGACATCCTCGCCGATCCAGCGATCGACATAGGCGCGCGAATGCCAATCATGTTCATGCACGCTGAACGAAGCGTCCTTGGACGCCATGGCATCCTCCGTGCTGAGACAGTCGAGACGAGCCGCGTGGGATCGACTCTTTTGCGCCTGCCCCCGATGGTTCGTGGCGTGTCGGGCGTCTTCCTGTCAAGAGCGCAAAAGCGTGCCGAAGGCGCAGGCGCAGCAGCGCAAGGGACTTGCGGGCTGGTGTCTGTGGACGATGCTGAGGTCGCTCTCTCCGGCGGCGTCGGCTAGGTTGGGACGCGACGATCGATCGGAAGGGGTCTTGCTCGCGCTTCGTTCCCCCGCCGTTGCCGCGTTCGATGCCGGCTGAGACCGCCCCGCGACCTGCGGCGTTGGGTGATCCGCGGCGCGATAGGCGCATCCTGCTGCTGGCGCTCGGCACCTTCGCGCTCGGCACCGATGTCTTCGTCATCGCCGGCATCCTGCGCCTCGTCGCTGCTGGGCTCGCCGTGAGTACTGAGGCGGCGGGCCAGCTTGCCACCGCCTATGCCTTGACCTACGCGATGGGCTCGCCGCTCCTCGCGGCTGCGACGGCGCGCTGGCGGCGCGAACGGCTCGTCGTTTTGGCTCTCAGCGGCTTCGCACTCGCCGACGCCATCTGCGCGCTGGCACCCAATTACGCTGTGCTGCTGGCGGCGCGAGTTTTCGCCGGCGCCAGCGGAGCGTTATTCTCGCCGACCGCATACAGCATGGCTGCTGCGCTCGCCCGACCCGAGCGACGCGGCGCGGCGCTCGCCACCGTGGCGCTCGGCATGACGACCGCTACCGTCTTCGGCGCGCCGTTCGGCACCTGGATCGGTCATGCTTTCGGCTGGCGTGCGAGCTTCCTGCTCGGCGCGCTGCTCTCGGCAGTGGCAGCGGCGACGCTCGCTATGGCACCTGGCGCGCCCACCCCGCTTACCGCCGTGCCGCGCCTCGCTGAGCGCTTCTCGCCGCTCGCGCGGCCGGTGGTGCTGTTGAGTCTCGTCGCCAACTGGCTGTGGTCGGCAGGGAATTACACCATCTACAACTACAGCGCCGTAGTTTTTGGATCGCGCCTCCATCTCGACAATATCATGTGGCTCCTGGGCTGCTACGGGCTCGGCGGCGTCGCCGGCAGCCAGCTCGGGGGCCGCTTCGTCGACCGCTTTGGCACTGTTGCGCCAATCATTCTCTGTGTCGGCATCAATGCTGCGAATCTCACGCTGCTCAACATCACCGCCGCCACCGCTTGGGGCGCGGGTGTGGTGCTCTTCATTCTGGCCTTCGCTGGTTGGGCGGTATTTCCCGCGCAGCAGACGCGGCTCTTACAGCTTGAGCCGGCTCATGGCGGGCTCATGCTGTCATTGATTTCGTCGACGATCTATATCGGATCGGCGACGGGTGCGGCGTTAGGCGGGCTGCTGATCGCGCGTTTTCCGCCGGCGGCTCCCGCCTATGTTGCGGGTGCCGTCACCGTGGGCGGGCTGCTTATCTTTGTCACGAGCCTGGTTGCATCGCGGCGCAAGCATCGACCGATGCGACGCTAGCACAGCTTCTGTGATTGTGAATCACCGTCGGATCCAGGCGAGGCGTGCTCTCGTGCTCATCATGGCGGAAGCGCGAGGAATTGTGCGCTAAATTGCGCCGCCAGTCTGTTCGCTCCTCTCCGCGTGCTGCTCAGCTGGCGTGCGCGGCGTGCGCTGGGGGCTTGGAATAAGGAGTATTCTATGTCGGTAGCCAAACACATCCGCACTTCGGTTCTCGACGTCGCTTACGAGGAGAGCGGACCTGCGGACGGTACACCCGTGTTCCTGATGCACGGGTTCCCGTATGACCCGCGCTCCTATGACCATGTCGTGCCGATGCTGACCGCGGAAGGCTGCCGTACGCTCGTTCCCTACCTGCGCGGCTATGGGCCTACTCGGTTTCTCTCGCCAGACACGATGCGCTCGGGCGAGCAGGCCGCACTCGGCAACGATTTGAAGGAACTGATGGATGGGCTCCGCATCAAATCCGCATTCTTGTGCGGTTACGATTGGGGTGGACGCGCCTGCTGCGTGGTGTCCGCGTTGTGGCCGGAGCGCGTGCGTGGGCTTGTCACCGGGGTAGGCTATAATGTGCACGACGTCGCGAGGTCGGTGAAGCCAGCGTCTGCCGAGAAGGAGCATCGGGCCTGGTACCAGTATTATTTCCACAGCGAACGTGGCCGGGCCGGACTGACCGAGAACCGACGCGACATCGCAAAGCTGTTGTGGCGACTCTGGTCGCTGGAGCGGCCGTTCGATGAGACGGAGTTTGCAGCGAGCGCGCCTGCATTTGATAATCCGGATTTCGTCGAGGTGGTGATCCATTCTTATCGCGTGCGCTATGGCTACGCGCCGGGTGATCCCTCGCTCGCCGCCCTCGAGCTCAGCTTGGCGGCGCAGCCATCGATATCCGTGCCGACGATCAATCTGCACGGAACCGGCGACGGGATCTCCCCGCCGCAACCCGCCGATGACCATGCGCGGCACTTCACGGGATCCTACGAGCGCCGCCTTGTTCGCGGCGCCGGCCATTGCGTGCCGCAGGACGCGCCGCGCGAGACTGCGGACGCTATATTGGAGCTGGTGCTTCGCCGGTAGTTGCGAACCGGCTGTGGGGTCCAATGCTAGGATCTCTACGCCATCGCGCTCTTTGACATCGTGAAGACCACCGAGATTGAGGAGACGGTACGCGCGACGCGCGTTGCGTTCCGCTCAGTGCTCCCACACCGGCTTGCCGAGATCGACCTGGCTCGGCGTCGTCGCCGCACCGGCGAGAGCGCCGGCGCCCGCGCCGATGGCGGAGGCGGCAAGGACCGGTCCGCCGACCACGGCGCCCACCACCGCGCCGGTTGCCGCGCCAATGCCGGCGCCGGAGAGCCCGCGATCGCCCGTAGTGGTGCCACAAGCGGCGAGAGCGAGGGCCAGGATCACCAGCGGAACACCCATGCGCACCGACATGACATCACCTCCATGAGATCGCTGTTCGACGCTGCTCAACAGGCGCGCTGAGCGAAATCGCGTCCTATTCATGGAGTCATGTAAGGGCAGGGGAACCTGGCCGGCTATGAAGAAAGTCACAGGCAAGGCAGCCGATCCTGCCGTGAAACAAATGTCGCCGGTGTACACCGGGGGCGTAGGCCCCTCCCGCGCTTTTGGCTTGACGACGGCGCGGCTTGACGACGGCGCGCCGGATGCGCTGCTTAATTTCGCTCCAAGTGGTGCGCCGGCTCGCCGACCGGGTTATCGTGCTGCACAACGGTGCGCTGGTGGCCGGTGGCGGCCCTGCCGAGGTGGCGGCCTCGCCGATCGTGCGGGAGGTCCATCTCGGTATCCGTGCCGCGTTCTGACGGGAGGAGGAAGGAATGCCGTTCATTCTCGACACTGCCGAGCCGCAAGGCCTCGGATTTCGCACTGAAACCTTGAACCGCCTCGGCCGGGTCATCGAGGGGCATATCAAGGAGGGCCGCTATCCCGGCGCGCAGATCGCGCTGGCGCGCCATGGCAAGCTGGCCTTGTTGAAAACCTTCGGCGCGGCGCGGCTCGAGCCGGCCGCGGCGCCGGCCAAGGACGACACGCTCTGGCTGCTCTATTCCAATACCAAAGTCGTCACCGCCGCGGCCGTCTGGGTGCTGGTGGAGGAGGGGGCGCTCACCTTCCATGACCGCATTGCCGATCACGTCCCGGAATTCGCACGCCATGGCAAGGGCGACATCACCCTCTTGCAGGTGCTGACGCATCAGGGCGGGTTTCCCGCCGCCGGCATGTCGATCCCGGCCTCGGCTTGGGAGGACCAT
>JASHUO010000253.1 GCA_030039975.1 Alphaproteobacteria bacterium | reverse complement strand
CAACGCGACCACAAGGTCGACACCCGGGGCTGGGTCGCGGTGGAGAAGCTGCACGCCGCGATCACCGGCATCGACGCCAAGACGTTGGGCCAGTCGGTGGTCGAGGCCGAGATGCTCAAGACGCTCAACGATCTCTACAATGCGCGGCGCAGCCGAATCCTCGCCGCCGCCGACGGTATCCCCGACACCATCTGGTGGATCCTGGTCATGGGCGGCGTGATCACCGTCGCCTTCACCTTCTTCTTCGGCATGCCCAGCATGATGATGCACTACGCGATGACCGGCATTCTGGCGGCGTCGATGGCGCTGGTGATGGTGCTGATCGTCGCGCTCGATTGGCCTTTCCGCGGCGAGGTAAGCATCTCGCCCGCCGCCTTCCAGGCGGTCCAGCAGGATATCGCGCAGGAGCAGCAAGCGCAGAAATAGCCTCCGTCTGCGCGCTCGCCCCGCCGGCCGCCATGCGTGACGCGCCCTCGCATCGCCGATAGAATGGTCCGGCGTTCGGGGAGGAACCGATGCCCAAATTCGTCATCGCGCCGCATATGCGGCTCCAGGAATGGGTGGCGGAGGAGAAAGGCTATTTCGCCGCCGAGGGACTCGATTACGAGTTTCATGACGAGCTCGTCTCCAAGGAAGGCAAGCGCCACGATCTCGGCAGCAAGATCGGCGCCTATCAGACCTTCGAGCAGGGGCGCCGCAGCGACGTCTCCTGTGCCTGCCATTGGACCGTGAACGTCGCCGCCTCGAGCGGCCATGGCAAGCTCTATGCCGACGCCTATTCGGTGGCGCCCGCCGGGATCTTCGTCGCGGCGGATTCGCCGGTGCGCCATCCGGCCGACCTCAAGGGCGTGCCGATCTCGGTCGGCTATCAGTCGGGCAGCCACTACTCCACGATCCAGGCGCTGGAGCAATATGTGAGGCCGGAGGAGATCGAGCTCTCCTTCGCCGATGGTCTGCTCTTCAAGCGCATGGAGCTGCTCATCGAAGGCAAGGTGCCGGCGGTCCATCTCTTCAACGGTCCTTACTACTTCGCCGAGCAGCTGGGCTTCCGCAAGATCATCGATGCCACCTTCATGATCGCCGCCATGCTGACCGGCGATCCCGATCCCGAGGATGTCCGCAAGTATTTTCGCGCGTTGCGGCGGGCGCAGCGCGACATCGATCTCCGGCCGGATCGCTATACCCATTACTACCGCCAGGAATTTCCCGAGCGCTTCCGCGGCGAGATCGACACGCGGCGTTGGGGGCCGGGGGAGCGCCTCGTCTTCGAGCCCTATAGCCGCGAGGCGTTCGAGGAATCCTTCGCCTGGATCGCCCGCCATGGGATTTTCGAAGAGGGCCGCATGGGCTCGGGCCGCTATGACGAGGCGGTCTGCTCGCTGTCCCCGGCTTCGGGGTAGTAACGACTATCCCAAATCCGTGTCAGGGCCGGTAGGTGCAGCTCTCGCCATTGGCGCTGCGCCGCACCGTGATCCGGGTCAAGCCCGGCAGGTCGGCGACGAGGCTGCGATAAATCCATGCCGCAAGACGCTCGAGCGTCGGCAGCGCGAGCCCTTCGATCTCGTTGAGCAAGTGATGGTCGAGCCGGTCGCGCAGCGACGCGATGCGGGCTTCGATGACGCCAAAATCGACGATCCAACCCTGCTCGGGATCGGGCGTCCCCGCGATCGCCACCTCGACGCTGAAGGAATGGCCGTGCATCCGTCGATAGGGATGGCCCTCGGGCGCCGTCGGCAGGAAATGCGCGGCATCGAACCGGAACTTCTTGACGATCTCGGTGCTCATGGGATGCCGAGGAGCTTATGCGTCTGGAGGCTGAGCCGCCAGCGCGGATGGGTCAGGCAGAAGCGCACCGCCGCAGCGGTGTTGCCTTCGCGCGCGGGTCCGTCCATCGGCTGCAGGAAGAAATGGTCGAAGTCGAGAGCCTCGAAGCGACCAGGCTCGGCGCCGGGCTGCGGGAAGACGAGCTTCAGCTCGTCACCGGTGACCAGCACCAGCTCGGTGCCGGCCTTCGGGCTGACGCAGATCCAGTCGAGCCCGTCGGGTGCGGCGCAAGTACCGTTGGTCTCGACCGCGATCTCGAAACCCTCATTGTGCAACGCGGCGATCAGCGGCGCATCGAGCTGCAACAGCGGCTCGCCGCCGGTGCAGACGACGAAGGGGCGCAGGGCGCGGTCGGGCCAGGCGCGGTGCACCGCAGTGGCGAGCGCCGCGGCCGTCACAAAGCGGCCGCCGCCCGGGCCGTCCGTGCCGACGAAATCGGTATCGCAGAAGCGGCATTGCGCCTCGGCTCGGTCGGCTTCGCGCCCGCTCCAGAGATTGCAGCCGGCAAAGCGGCAGAACACCGCGGGCCGCCCGGTCTGGGCGCCTTCGCCCTGCAGCGTGTAGAAGATCTCCTTGACCGCGTAGCTCATGCGGTCGATGCCTCGCGATAGCGGCGCCAGCCTTTGGCGCGGAGCTCGCAGGCGGGACAAGCGCCGCAGCCATGACCCCAATCATGTCGCGTGCCGCGCTCGCCGAGATAGCAGCTATGCGTCTCGACGCGAATGAGCTCGACCAGCTGCGCGCCGCCAAGTCGTTCGGCGAGCGTCCAGGTCGCTGCCTTGTCGAGCCACATCAGCGGCGTCTCGATGACGAAACGCCGCTCCATGCCGAGGTTGAGGGCCACCTGCATCGCCTTCATCGTATCGTCGCGGCAATCGGGATAACCGGAGAAATCGGTCTCGCACATGCCGGCGACAAGGTGCTTGGCGCCGCGCCGATAGGCGATGGCGGCGGCGAAGGTGAGAAAGGCCAGGTTGCGGCCGGGAACGAAGGTGGTGGGGAGGCCATTCTCGCCGAGCGTGATCTCGACCTCGCGGGTGAGCGCCGTGTCGCTGATCCGGCCGAGCACGCCGAGATCGACGAGATGGTCCTCGCCGAGCCGCTCCCCCCAGCGCGGGAACCGTCGGGAAAGCTCGGCCCGCACCACTTCGCGGCAGGAAAGTTCGATCCGGTGGCGCTGGCCGTAGTCGAAGGCCACCGTCTCCACCGCGGCGTAGCGGTCGAG
Source organism: Alphaproteobacteria bacterium (assembly GCA_030039975.1). Classification (GTDB taxonomy): domain Bacteria; phylum Pseudomonadota; class Alphaproteobacteria; order ATCC43930; family CGMCC-115725; genus DAHUYF01. The sequence continues at coordinate 2,239 of JASHUO010000253.1, read as the reverse complement.
CGCCCAGGCGAGGCAGGTGGCGGAATCCTGACCGCCGGAAAACAGCACGATGGCTTTGTCGCTCACGCCGGGTTTCTAGAGAATGGCGGCGCCGATCAGCAAGCGCCGGAGCCGGGCCGCGCCTCTGGCGCCCCTAGTCCAGGCACTTCACCCGGGTGAAGGCGCCGGTCTCGGGGTTATCGTAAGAGAGCGCCGCCGCCATCACCCGGCACACGCTCCGCGAGGTCTGGGTGGAGAGCAGCTGCGGCTTGTCGCTCGCCTGGCTGCGGAAATGCACCTTCATCCGCGCCGCACCATCGCCGGGAAACGGCATGAAGGGCAGGGCAAGCGCCATCACGACGAGCAGGCTGGCGGCCAAATCCCGGGCCACCGACGGTTTTCCTTGCATGGGTCCCCTCCACGCAATGGCCGATCCTCCGCGCCGGCCGAAGCGCGTCACCTTAATGTTATGCTGCGGCGCGCGTTGTCATCCCCCGCCTTGGTACCCTGGGACAGAGAAAAGGTTAGCCGCCGCTATTCAACGGGGTTTCGGTCACCCGCTGGTGTTACGGGCGAGCTTGAGTTCCGGCCGCTTGTTGAGGGTCTGGAAGACGACGCAATAGCGCTCGGTGAGCTTCATCAAGGTGTCGAGCTGCTCGGGGGTGGCGTCGCTGTCGAGATCGAAGCTCAGACGGATCTCCCGGAAGCCAACCGGCGCGGTCTTGTCGATGCCGAGCGTGCCGCGGAAGTCGAGATCGCCCTCGGCGCGAACGGTGCCGCCGCGCAGCGGCAGCTCCAGCGCCGTCGCCACCGCTTTGAGGGTGACGCCGGCGCAGGCGGCAAGCGCCTCGAGCAGCATGTCGCCGGAGCAGAGGGCAATGCCGTCGCCCCCGGTGGCGGGGTGGAGCCCGGCTTCGGCGATTGCCCGGCCGGTCTCGACCCGACAGGTGATGCCTTCGCCGCCGATCTCTCCTTGGGCCTTCAGCGTAATGATCGCCTTCTCCGGCACCTCGCGATAGAGCGCCTTCAGCGGCGCTTGCAGCGCGCGCAAGTCATCGGCCTTCATGCTTCCTCTCCGCTCTTTGAGGTCGGGGATGGGCAGCCGGAAACCGGAGCGTTCTTGACTCTCGCCTCCGGCCACGCCAGGGCCTACAATGTTTGGTCGCCCCACTCCGCTCGATGGCCACCATGCAGGAAGAGTTTTATCGTATCAAGAGGCTCCCGCCCTATGTCTTTGCCGAGGTCAATGCCTTGAAGGCGCGGGCGCGGGCGGCGGGTCGCGACGTCATCGATCTCGGCATGGGCAACCCGGACGGGGCGACGCCCGAGCATATCGTCAAAAAGCTCGTCGAGGCGGTCCAAAACCCGCGCAGCCACGGCTATTCGGTCTCGCGTGGCATCGCCGGGCTGCGCCGTGCCTATGCCGCTTATTACGCCCGCCGCTTCGGTGTCGCCCTCGATCCCGAGACCGAGATCATCACCACGCTCGGCTCCAAAGAGGGGCTCGCCAATCTCGCGCAGGCGATCACCGCGCCCGGCGACATCGTGCTGGCGCCGAACCCCTGCTATCCCATCCATGCCTTCGGCTTCATCATGGCCGGCGCCTCGCTGCGCCATGTGCCGGTCGGGCCGGGGGTCGATTTCATGCGCGAGCTGAAAAAGGCGGTGACGCACAGCGTACCGTCGCCGACGGCGCTGGTGCTGAACTTCCCGGCCAATCCGACGGCGCAGGTGGTCGATCTCGACTTCTATGGCGAAGTCGTCGATTTCTGCCGCCATCACAACATCTTTGTGCTGTCCGACGTGGCCTATGCCGAGATCTACTTCGACGGCAATCCGCCGCCCTCGGTGCTGCAGGTGCCGGGCGCGCGCGAGATCGCCGTCGAGTTCTCCTCGCTCAGCAAGACCTATTCCATGGCCGGCTGGCGGATCGGCTTTGCCGTCGGCAACAAGCGGCTCATCGCGGCGTTGGCGCGGGTCAAATCCTATCTCGATTATGGCGCGTTCACGCCGATCCAGGTGGCGGCCACGGCGGCGCTCAACGGGCCGCAGGACTGCATCGCCGACATCCGCGAGCGCTATAAGGCGCGCCGCGACGTGCTGGTCGAAGGGCTGCACCAGGCCGGCTGGGAGGTGCCGCCGCCGCCCGCCACCATGTTCGCGTGGGCGCCGCTGCCGGAGCGTTTCCGCGAGATGGGCAGCCTCGCCTTCTCCAAGCTGCTGCTCGAAGAAGCGAACGTGGCGGTATCGCCGGGGGTCG
>JASHUO010000252.1 GCA_030039975.1 Alphaproteobacteria bacterium | reverse complement strand
GGGATGGCTCGGCGGCACTACTTGTCTGCACCCAATCAATAAAAATGTCGGAATGTCGGCGTGCCCGGAAAATAGTGGCACGCCGGACACGCTGTCAGAAAAAACAACCGAACCATCAGGTTGCGCGTTGGCTGCGGCACTACCGATCCGCTAATTCCTTTCATGGCTTTTTTATTTTGCGGCCCCGTGGCCATTGGTTGACCACCAACAATCAACGAGGTGAAGGATGACCCGCCGTACTTTGAACAGCGTCCCCTATGCGACGCTTGTGGCCTTTGGCGTCGCCGCAGCGGCGAGCCTGCCGGCGCATGCCGACGACCAAACGTCGGCGGTACAAACGGCGCAGGCAGCCCCGGCTCCGGCCGCCCCCGCTCCGGCCGCTCCCGCTCCGGCGCCCGCGGCGCCCGCCGCGCCGACATCGAATGCGATGACGACCCCGTCGATGACCGGGCCGCTCGCCGCCAATCCCAACCCGCTCAAATTCGATCAGGAGCCGCTCAGCCAGTTTCTCGGTCCGATTTACGTGACCGGTGTCTTGAGCGGCCTGGGCATGGCGCAGACCAACCCGGTCGAGAGCGACAAGACCTTTCACGGCGATATCAGCAACGGCCAGGTGATCGTCCAGAATACGACCGGCCTGGTGCAGTTCTACGCGCAGGCCGGCATCTATTCGATCCCGGCTCTCGGCACGCCTTACGTCACCGCCAAGAACACCAATAGCGAGTTCTTCGGACCGCTGCCGGTGGGCTATGCCAAGCTGGCGCCGACCGACAGCTTCTCGATCCAGGCCGGCAAGCTGCCGACCCTGATCGGCGCCGAATACACCTTCACTTTCCAGAATATGAATATCGAGCGCGGCCTCTTGTGGAACCAGGAGCCGGCGATCAGCGACGGCGTCCAGGCCAACTACACGGTCGGCCCCCTCGCCTTTTCGGTCTCCTACAATGACGGCTTCTACTCCGGCAACTACAACTGGCTGACGGGCGCGGCCACCTGGACGATCGACACCAGCAATACGCTGGAGGTGGTCGGCGGCGGTAATTTCGGTACCACGTCGACGAACACGCTGGCGACCCCGATCGCGCAGAACAACAGTGACATCTTCAACATCATCTACACCTGGACCTCGGCACCCTGGACGATCACGCCTTATTTCCAGTACACGAACGTGCCGAAGAACACGAGCATCGGCCTTACGCATGGCGCGCAGACCTATGGCGGCGCGGTGCTCGCCAGCTACGCCTTCACCGACACCTTCAGCCTTGCCGGCCGCGCCGAGATCATCGGCTCGACGGGGAGCTCGACGGACGGTGCGCCGAGCCTCATCTTCGGGCCGGGCAGCGAGGCCTGGTCGCTGACGCTGACGCCGACCTATCAAAAGAGCATCTTCTTCGTGCGCGGCGAGGCTTCCTATGTCGGTGCCAGCAGCACCAGCGGCGGCCTCGCCTTCGGCCACACCGGCAGAACCAACGACCAGGAGCGCTTCCTGACCGAAGTCGGCATCGTCTTCTGACGCGCCAAATACACGCCACGTCATATCGTCGACGCCGCACCTCACCCACCCGCTACGCGAGCCCCCTCTCCGCCCCATTTGGGGCGGAGAGGGTTGGGGTGAGGTGGGGTAGGTCGCAGATCTTCACTTGCCAATGAGAGCATCGACGCCGTAACAGCGGACGAAGCAGCGCCAGTCATCCGGCGCGTTGCACTTCTTCCGCCGTGCCGGGGAGGCTGGCGAGAAGCACGGCCAGAATTCCGGTCAGGAACACGCCGTCGAAGGTGCCGGCACCGCCGATCGAGGCGACCGGCGCGCCGAGCCCTTGCACCTTCGCGAGATTGAGCAGATCGGCGCCGATGAGCGTGCCGACGCTGCCGCTGACATAAGCGATGACGGCGGCGTGGCGCCGCGACAGCAGCAGCGACACCACGGCGGTGACCGCGGGTGGCACGAAGGTCGGAATGGCGATGCCGAGCCCGGCGACGGGATAGGCCAACACGTGAACGATCGCCGCAACCAGCACGGTGGCGATGATGGTCTGGATCCAGAGCCGGCTCTTCAGGAAGAGATAGAGCGAAAGGGCCATCGGCACCAGCGCACCGCCGACATTCACCGCGATCACCGTGCCGGGCCAGTCCACAACCACGGGCACCACATAGTGCATGCCGAAGAATGCAATCTCCCGCCCCGACAGGACCTGGCGCGCCGGGAGCTGCGCCACCGGGATGTTGAGATAGCTGCCGAGGAGCGAGGCGAGCAGCACCAGCATCGCGGCGAGCGGGCTGATGCCGAGGCGGAGATAAGCGTAGCGCAGCACGCCGACGAACAGCATCGCCGCCAGCAGCAGGAAGAGGCCGGCAAAGATCGAGAAGAACGGCAGCGGCAGCGGCAGGTAGTTGAGTCTGGATACGTCCATGGCGCCGCACCTCGGCAAGCGCTGCATCTCACAGACGTCAACGACCCGGAGCGGGACTCGTCCGCCGCCGGCAGAAGCGGCCTCAGTGTCGCCTTCGGCTCTGCCGCGCCTCGAGCCGACGGCGATCGACCCTAACCTCCTCCGCCGCGGCGGCCCGCCCCTGATCGGTCGCCAGGAAATGCGCGAGCTTGCGCTCCGCCAGATCCACGGTCACGTAGTCGTCCGGCGCCTTGATCTGCGGCCCGTCGCTCGCGGCGTGGTATTCGATGCGCAGCTGCGCCGCCGTCGCGATGACGCGGAGATAGCCGTAGTTCTTGTCGTCGTAGCTCTCGAAGGTGACCTGATCGAGATTTCCCTTGGCCGGTTGCAGCACCTGGGGGACGCGGATCGGCGCACTGCCCTTGCGCGCCAGCAATTGAACATTGTGGCCGAGATTGCCGCAGGAGACATAAGGGATCTGCGTCCCGTCCCGCCGCGTCCGGGTGAAGCGCTGGTAATTGTGGACATGCCCCGCCAGCACCGCATGCGGCCAAACGCCGGCCTTGTCGCAGACCGCGTCCATCTGCGCCAGCATCTCGACGCTCCAGCCATGGCGCGAGCCGGCCTGGCTGGCGGTATAGGGCGGATGGTGATGGGCGAAGAGGAGCGCGCCCTGATAGTTCTCTTGTTTGACCCGGTCGAGTGCGGCGGCAAGGAACTCGAGCTGCCACTCGCTGCACTTGCCGAGAGCGGGGTCGGAGATGACGCCGGGATCCTCCAGCATGTTGCTGTAGAAGGCGAGAATGCGCACGAACGGCGCCTCGAAGGTGAAGAAGACGCCGGGCTGGATTTGCGCCGTGCGCGACAAGCTGCCGGCATCGGGCGAGATGCCGAAATCCGCGGCGCAGAAATTCCGCAGGAACGCCGCGAGACTTTTGGTATGCGCCTCCGGCGCCACCATGCCGTCATGATTGCCGGCGCAGGCCAGGATCGGCGCCGGATAATCGCGATAGGGCTCGTAGAACTGGTCGTAATAATATTGTGCTTCGCCGAAGCTGTAGACGATGTCGCCGAGCATGAAGTGGAATTGCGGCACTTCTTTGGGATCGCTCTCCTCGAAATCGCTCACCAGCTTGTCGGCGACCTCGTTCTGGTGCTCGGGCGAGCGCGTGTTGCCGCAATCGCCGCCGGAATGGAAGACGAGCTGGCCGCGCTGGGTGATGGCATCGACCGCGGCGCTGTCGCCGCCCAGCACCTCGGTCAGGGTCAGCGTCGGCTCGGTGCCGCCGCGCGGCCGATCGAAGATCATGGGCTTGATTTTGTGCTCGCGGTTGAGCTCGTCGATCTCCTTGTAGGCGGCGGTGTCCGACGCATGCTTGATGCGGAACACCGTTGGATCCGCCGTCGGCTGCGGCTGGGCGAAAACCGGATGCCCGATCTCCCGCGGCGCGGCGCTCCCCGCTCCCCCTGCGGGTGGCGCCCCACCGCCGCGCCTTTTCCTGCCGCTTGCCTTGCGCGCCATTCTTCTCCTCCTGAAACGGATTCGCCGGCCACCCTCGGCCGGCGAAACTGGTCCAATGATCAGTCCGTTTCATTGCCGTTTCGCGTCAGCGCAGGCGCGGCGCGCCGACGCAGGGTCGGCCGCCCCTCAGCTGCGCTGCGACCAACCGGGCACGGGGAAGATCGGCGCCAGCTCCGCATTCGCCGCCGGCAGCACCACAGTCGGCTTGGCGTTGCGGATCTGCAGCACCGCCATGCTGGTATCGGGGTTCTGTCCCTTCGCGTCGAAATGGATGGGACCGCCGATCATCACCCGCTCTTTGAGGCTGGTTGCGCGCAGCGCCTCGACCAGCGCGTCGGGCTTGCTCGACCCGGCGCGCTTATAGGCGTCGGCGGCGATCATCACCGCCTCGAAGGAGAAGCCGATATTGAGGTCGAAGGACTGGTCGGGGAATTGCTTGTAAAAGGCAGTCTCCAACTCTTTGGTCAGCGGCTGCTTCGGGTCCATCCAGGCATTGATCGAGAAATTGTACTCGGCGTATTTGCCGAGCACAGTGATGAACTGCCGCTCGTAGAAGCCCGGCGCGCCGGGGCTGATCACGCCCATCGGCGCGTAGCGCTGCTTCACCATCTCGCGGATCATCAGGATGCCGTCATTGAGCCGCGTCACCGCGAGATGGAGCTCGGCCTTGGCCGCCTTCGCTTTTGCCACCTCGACGGAGAGGTCCCGCGTCTGCGGATC
>JASHUO010000251.1 GCA_030039975.1 Alphaproteobacteria bacterium | reverse complement strand
GACAACATCACCTGGGAGCGGCTCGAGCGCGAAAGCTCCGTCACCTATCCCTGCGATGCCGAGGACAAGCCCGGCAACGACATCGTCTTCGGCGACGGCTTCCCGACGCCGTCGGGGCGCGGCAAGCTCGTGCCGGTTCAGCTCGTGCCGCCGGCCGAAGAGCCCGACGAGACCTATCCCATGGTGCTCACCACCGGGCGTCAGCTCGAGCATTGGCATACCGGCGCGATGACGCGCCGCGCCAGCGTGCTCGACGATCTCGAGCCCGAAGCGGTGGCGAGCCTCGCGCCCGGCGATCTCCGCCGCATGGGGCTGACGCCGGGCGCGCTCATCCGCGTCACCACGCGGCGCGGCGCCATCGAATTGAAAGCGCGCGCCGACGGCGCCATTCCGCCTGGCATGGTCTTCATCCCGTTCTGCTATGCCGAGGCCGCCGCCAACATCCTCACCAACCCGCAGCTCGACCCCTTCGGCAAGATCCCGGAGTTCAAATACTGCGCGGCAAAGGTCGAAGCGGTGTAGCTGGCAAGGCGACCCGCGTTCTTCGATAGGCCCAGGTGAAGCGGAAGGGCGTTTGTCGGGGGCCGCAAAGAAACGTCCTCATCCTGAGCCCGTCGAAGGACGCACCACGGATTTGCAGCAATCGGCTCCAGTCCCGGTCTCGCCTGCCTCCGATCTCGCCCTGCGCCGGGTGGTCTGCCGTGCCGCTTTCCTCAACCTCGGTTACTTCGGCGTCGAGTTCGCCGTCGCCCTCGCCATCGGCTCGGTCGCGCTCTTCGCCGACAGCATCGATTTTCTCGAAGACGCCTCGCTCAATCTGTTGATCGCCGTCGCCGTCGGCTGGTCGGCGCGGAACCGGGCGCGTCTCGGCATGGGGCTCGCGTGCCTGCTCCTCGTGCCGGGCCTGGCGACGCTGTGGACCGCCGTGACGAAGCTCCGGGCGCCGTTGCCGCCGGCGCCGCTGCCGCTGTCGCTGGCGGGCCTCGGCGCGCTCGCGGTCAATCTCGCCTGCGCCCTGATGCTGGCGCGCATTCGCCATCATCGCGGCAGTCTCACCAAGGCGGCGTTCCTCTCGGCGCGCAACGATGCGCTCGCCAATCTCGCGATCATCGCTGCCGCCCTGGTGACGGCGTTCCTTTGGCGCTCGGCCTGGCCCGACCTCGTCGTTGGCCTCGCCATCGCCGCGGTCAACGCCGATGCGGCGCGCGCGGTCTGGCGGACGGCGCGGGCGGAGCGCGGTGCCGCCGGTTGAGCGGCGGCAAGATGGTGGCAATCCCTGCCGCTTGCCGTTATATCTCGCGCCCCCTCCCTCGCCGAGCTCGCTTCGGCACCTTCCGTCCCCGAGCCCTCTGATGCCTTCGCGCGCGATGCCTCTGGTCCTGTTGTGGTTGTCGGGCGCGGCGCTCCGGCTCTCGATCCTGGCCGTGCCGCCGGTCATTCCCTTGATCCGCAGCGATCTCGCGCTGTCGGCGACGGCGATCGGTCTGCTGTCCGGTCTTCCGGTGTTGCTGTTCGCCGTCGCCGCCTTGCCGGGTTCGATCCTGATCGCGCGTCTCGGCGGCCGAATGACCTTGGTCGGCGGCCTCTTCCTTGCCGCGATTGGTGCGGCGCTCCGGGGCGTCGGCGCCGGCACCGGCACCCTCTACGCCGCCACCGCGGTGATGGGCGCGGGCGTTGCGATCATGCAGCCGAGCATGCCGGTGCTGACGCGCGAGTGGTTGCCCTCCCGGATCGGCTTCGCCACGGCGGTCTATTCGAACGGGCTGTTGGTCGGGGAAATTCTGCCGGTCTGGCTGGCGGTGCCGGTGGTGATGCCGCTGTTGGGCGGGAGCTGGCGGTTCGAGCTGGCGATCTGGTCGCTGCCCGTGCTGCTCATCGGCGCGCTCGTGCTGCTGCTGGGCCCTGCCGCCGCCGATCCGCCGCGGGGCTCGACCGTGCAGGCCTGGTGGCCCGACTGGCGCAACCCGCTCATCTGGCGCCTCGGCATTCTCTTCGGTAGCGTCAACGCCGTCTATTTCAGTACCAACGCCTTTCTCCCGGCCTATCTCAGCAATACCGGTCGCGGCGATCTGATCGCCGCGGCGCTCACCGCACTCAATCTCGGACAGCTGCCGGTGTCGCTGGCGCTGTTGCCGATCGCCACCCGGCTTGAGCGACGCGCCTGGCCTTACGTGGTCGCCGGCGCGACCATGACGGCCGCCGTGATCGGCATGGTGTCGATGACCGGCGTCTGGCTCGTCGTCTGCGCGGCGTTGCTGGGCTGCGCCGGCGCGGCGTCGCTCATTCTCGGCCTCACTTTGCCGCCGCTCCTCAGCGCGCCGGGACAGGTCGGCCGAACCTCGGCCGCCATGTTCTCGATCAGCTATGCCTCGGCCATGATCGTGGCGCTGCTCTGCGGCGCGCTCTGGGACCTCACCGGCCTGCCGGGCTCGGCCTTTGCGCCGATCGGCGTCTGCACCCTCGTCCTGAGTTTCTCTGCCCTCGGCCTCAAAGCGGCGAAGCAGCTCGTCTGACGCGAGCGCGCCGCCTGCGTTTAAAGATACGTCCGCTCGAGCAGCGCGCCGATGCGCTCGTTCTGGATCTCGGTGGTGCCGTCGACATAGGCGGCGATGCGTGCCGAGGCGAT
>JASHUO010000250.1 GCA_030039975.1 Alphaproteobacteria bacterium | reverse complement strand
GCAGGCGGGCGGCGTGGGTTGTTCCTTCAGAACCTCGGCCCGTCGATGATCAGAAAGACCGCGAGCACGGCGGTCGCCTGCAGCAGGCAGGCGATGACATAGAGCCTGAGCGCCCGCGTGATGTCGGCGATGGTGGCGCGGGCGCGGCCGTCGCCGAGCCAGGGGTCGTTCACCACCTCGCCGTGGTAGCGTCGCGGCCCCGCCAGCGCCAGGTCGAGCGCGCCGGCGGTGGCGGCTTCGGGCCAGCCGGCATTGGGCGAGCGATGCTTGCCCGCATCGCGCAGCATGACGCGGAAGGCGGGTCCGGCATGCGCCTCGGGCGCCGGGAGGGCGGCGAGCGCCAGCAGCACGCCGCTGAGCCGCGCCGGCACCAGGTTGAGGAGATCGTCGAGCCGCGCCGCCGCCCAGCCGAATTGCAGATAGCGCGGCGTCCGGTGGCCGATCATGCTGTCGAGCGTGTTGACGGTCTTGTAGACGAAGATGCCGGGCAGACCGAACACCGCGTAGAACAGCGCCGGTCCGACGACGCCGTCGCTGAAATTCTCCGCCAGGGATTCGATCGCGGCGCGCGCGACGCCGTGCTCGTCGAGGCTTTGCGGGTCGCGGCCGACGATATGCTGCACCGCTTCGCGCCCGCCGAGGATGCCGCCGGCACCCAGCCCTTCGCCGACCGCGGCAACATGATCGAAGAGGCTGCGCTGCGCCAGCAGGATCGCCACCAGCATCACCTCGACCACCCAGCCGAAGCGCACCGCCCGCAGCAGCACCGCGAGCGCGAAGCCGAGCGAGGTGGCCGCGAGCACGAGCACGGTGACGGCGAGGATGCCGCGCGCCCGCCGCACCCGCTCGTCGCGCCACTCGCGGTTGAGCCGCGCATCGAGCCAGGTGACGGCGCGGCCGACCAGCACCACCGGATGCGGCATGACGCGGAACGCGACCGGCAGGTCGCCGACGACCATGTCGAGCGCCTGCGCCGCCAGCAGCAGCAGCAGCGGATCGAGCGGCGACGAGGCAAAAAACAGCATGGGCGCGGAGCATTGGCCGCCGCCGGTGGCGGCGTCAACCGCGGCGAGAGACAGGGGCAAAAATGGACACAGGTATAATGCTCTGCGGCCACGGCAGCCGCGACGACGAAGCGATTGCCGAGTTCGAGCAGCTGGCCGCCGGCATCCGCGCGAAGCGGCCCGCGATCGAGATCGCGACGGGCTATCTCGAATTCGCCCGGCCCACCATCCGCGACGGGCTCGAGACGCTGAAGGCGTCGGGCGCCAAGCGGCTTCTGGCGATCCCCGGCATGCTCTTCGCCGCGAGCCATGTGAAGAACGATCTGCCCTGGGAAATCAACAGTTTCGCCGCAGCGAACCCGGCGCTGGAGCTGCGCTTCGGCCGCGAGCTGGCGATCGAGCCCAAGCTGCTGCGCGCAGCCGCGGAGCGCATTGCCGAAGCGGAGCAGCAGGCCTCGCGCGCCATCCCCCGCGGCGAGAGCCTGCTATTGGTAGTGGGGCGCGGCACCAACGATCCCGATGCCAATTCCAACATCGCCAAGCTGGCGCGGCTGCTCTGGGAAGGCATGGGCTTCGGCTGGGCCGAGGCGGCGTTCAGCGGCGTCGCCTATCCGCTGGTCGAGCCGGCGCTGAAGCGCGCGCTGGGGCTCGGTTTTCGCCGCATCATCGTCTTTCCCTATTTCCTCTTCACCGGCGTTCTGGTGAAGCGCATCTACGCCGCCGCCGACCGCGTCGCCGCGCGCCATCCCGAGATCGAGCTGCTGAAGGCGCCCTATCTCAATGATCACCCGCTGGTGCTCGAGTGTTTCGCCGACCGCATCCAAGAGACCGTCGATGGCGAGCCGGTGATGAATTGCACGCTGTGCAAATATCGCGCGCAGATCATCGGCTACGAAACCGATCACGCGGCGCCGCAAGCCGGGCATCACCATCATGTCCGCGGCATCGGCACCGAAGCCGGCCGCGCCGCGGCACATCATGATGGTCACCATCACGGCAATGGCCACGATCATGTGGACGGGCACGATCACCATGACCCGCTGAGCGCGGCGCGGCCGCGAAACGGCGCGCGCGAGGGCTGAACCGTGGCGGCGGAGCCGCTCTTCGACGCTTATGTCATGGTGGATTGGAGCGCGGCGGCGGTGCCGCGATTGGGGAAGGACAGCATTTGGATCTGTCACTTGCGGCGTGTCGGCGGAGAACTCCAGCCACCCGTGTCGATCAATGTTCCGACGCGGCTCGAAGCGCGCGCTCGCTTGCTGGACGTGCTGGCGGCGAACGTTTCGGCCGACTTGTCGACCTTGATCGGCTTCGACTTTCCCTTCGGGTATTCGCAGGGATTTGCGGCGCGGCTGGGGCTCGGCGGTCCGCCGTGGCGAGCGATCTGGGAGCTGCTGGCCAGCCGCATCGAAGAGAAACCGGAGAACGGCAACAACCGGTTCGAGGTCGCGGCGGAGCTCAATCAGCGGATCAGTGATCAACCGGCGCCGTTCTGGGGGTGCCCGGCCCAGGCCGCAGGCCCGTTTCTTCAGCCGACACATCACCGGCGGCACGAAGTTCTGAGGCTATCGGAAAAGCGGGTGGCCGATGCGCGGACCAAAGGGCCGCAGCCGGTCTGGAAGCTCGTCGGCGCCGGCGCGGTCGGCGGCCAAGCCTTGACCGGCATCCCCATCGTGCACTGGCTGCGCCACCATCCGTCCCTCGCCGATGCCTCCGTCGTCTGGCCCTTCGAGACCGGCCTCTCCGCCCTGCCTCCGAGGGAGCGGCCGAGCATCGTTTTCGCGGAAGTCTATCCCTCGCTGATCCCGTCCGTGCCGCGCGACGGCGAGGTCAAGGATGCAGCGCAGGTACGCACCATCGCCGCCTATTTTGCCACGCTGGACGATGCCGGCGCTCTCGCCAACCGCTTTGCCGGCGCCGCCGATCTGACGGCGGAAGAGCGGGCGCGCATCGAGACCGAGGAAAGCTGGATTCTAGGTGTGCCGCGCGGTGATGCTCACCCCACCTCACCCCAACCCTCTCCGCCCCCCAGGGGCGGAGAGGGGGGACCCGCGCAGCGGGTGGGTGAGGTGGGGCGCGGGAGGGCAGGGACCCGGCCAGCCAGCGAGCCCATGCAAGCCCGCTACACCTATCTCCGCAATCCCGACGAAATTTACCGCGAATCCTTCGCCCGGATCCGCGCCGAGGTCGACCTGTTGCGGTTTCCGCCGGAGCTTCACCCCGTGGTGCTCCGTCTCGTCCATGCCGCGGGCGAGGCGGCGCTGGCGCAAGATCTCGTCTGGTCCGATGGCGGGGCGGCGGCGGGCCGTGCCGCGCTGGCCGCCGGGGCGCCGATCCTGGTCGATGCGGCGATGGTGCGCGCCGGGATCACGGCGCGCCTGCTGCCGCGGCACAACCCGGTTCTCTGTTTCCTCGACGATCGCCGCGTGGCGGGGCTCGCGAAGCGGCTCGGCACCACTCGCTCGGCGGCGGCGGTCGAGCTGTGGCGCCCCGTACTCGCCGGCGCTGTGATCGCCATCGGCAATGCACCGACGGCGCTGTTTCATCTGCTCGAGCTGATCGCCGCCGGCGCGCCGCGGCCGGCGCTGGTGTTGGGCTTTCCCGTGGGCTTCGTCGGCGCTGCCGAGGCGAAAGCGGCGCTTGCGGCCAATTCCTTGGGCCTCCCCTTCATCGCGCTCGCCGGGCGGCGCGGCGGCAGCGCCTTGGCGGCGGCGGCGGTTAACGCGCTCGCTGGCGCGCCGGCGTGAGGCGATCGCGGCGTGGCGCGGGGCGTGCCGGTTCACTAAGCTCCTCCCTGTTTTGGTGATTTGAGAGGGATCGACGCACATGACGCCCTGGCTTGCCGTTATCGGCATTGGCGAGGATGGGTTTGCCGGCCTTTCC
>JASHUO010000249.1 GCA_030039975.1 Alphaproteobacteria bacterium | reverse complement strand
GCTGATTGATGTCTTCTATGCGAATGAAGAATGGGCGAAGCTGCGCCGCCCGGGGGCGGTCGAGTTCGTACAGAAGCGCCTGTCTGCGCTCTCCAAGTCGCTCGGCGACAAACTCTATCTCGATGGCGATCGCTTCAGCGCCGGTGATTTGATGATGACCACCGTGCTGCGAATCCTGAAGCACACCGACATCGTCACAAGCGACAAGCGCCTCGCCGCCTATGTCGAACGCTGCACCGCGCGGCCTGCCTTCAAGCGGGCGTTCGACGCGCAGATTGGCGATTTCAGGGACGCTGCATAGCGCGCAACGCGCGCATCGGCGCGGTGCGGCTCTCGCGCTTGCTGACGCAACGCTGACGCCGCCGCCGACGAGCGCGGCGCGCTCGCGGCGGGCTTACTCGATCGCTTCGTGCGCGGCGAGGGCCGCGAGGTTCACCATGTCGGAGACGGTGGCGCCGAGATCGAAGATCTGCGCCGGCTTGTCGAGCCCCATCAGCAGCGGCCCGACGCGTTTGCCGCCGCCCATCTCTTCGAGCAGCTGCGGTGCGATGTTGGATGCTTGCAGGCCCGGCATGATCAGTACATTGGCCGGACCCGTGAGGCGGCAGAAGGGATAGCGCTCGCGCATCAGCGTGGCGTTGAGCGCGACCTCGACGCTCATCTCGCCGTCATATTCGAAGTCGACCTTGCGCTCGTCGAGAATGGCGACGGCGTCGCGCATGCGGTGATCGACATACCGCAGCGGATTGCCGAAGGTCGAATAGGAGATCAGCGCAACGCGCGGCTCCTGCCCCATCATCTGGCGCGCACGCCGCGCCGACTGGATGGCGATGTCGGCGAGCTGCGCCGCTTCGGGCCGGGCATGCGCCGTGGTGTCGGCGACCAGCACCGAACGGCCGCGCGACAGCAGCAGCGCGTAGCCGAAGACCTTGCTGTCGTCCTTGGGGCCGAGCACGCGCATCACCTCCTCGAAGGCGGTGAAATAGCTGCGCGTAGCGCCGGTCACCAGGGCGTCGGCATCGCCGCAGGCGACCATGCAGGCGGCGAAGATGTTGCGGTCCTGGTTCACCATGCGCTGGCAGTCGCGATAGAGCGCGCCGCGGCGCTGGAGGCGAGCATAGAGGAAATCGGTATAGGTCTTGTTGGCGCGCGACAGCCGCGCATTGTGCATCTCGAGCTCGCCCGCACCGGAAAGACCCATGCGGTGCATGGTCTCGCGAATGCGCTCGTCGCGGCCGATCAGCACCGGCGTGCCATAGCCATTGTCGCGGAAGGAAAGCGCGGCGCGGATGGTTTTTTCTTCCTCGCCTTCGGCGAAAACCACGCGCTTGGGATGGGCGCGCACCTGGTCCAAGGCGCGTTGCAGGCTGGCGGCGGTGGGATCGAGCCGCGTCCTGAGGCTCGCCTTGTAGCTCTCCATGTTGGCGATCGGCCGGCGCGCGACGCCCGAATCCATCGCCGCCTTGGCCACCGCCGAGGGCACCGCCCAGATGAGCCGCGGGTCGAAGGGCGTCGGCACGATGTAGTCGGGGCCGTATTGCAGCCGGCGGCCGGAATAAGCCGCCGCCACCTCGTCGGGCACGTCCTCGCGCGCGAGCTTGGCGAGGGCATGCGCGGCGGCGATCTTCATCGCATCGTTGATGGTGGAGGCGCGGACATCGAGCGCGCCGCGGAAGATATAGGGGAAGCCCAGCACATTGTTGATCTGGTTCGGGTAGTCCGAGCGCCCGGTGCAGATGATCGCGTCCGAGCGCACCGCGCGCACATCCTCCGGCGTGATCTCGGGATCGGGGTTGGCCATCGCGGCGATCATCGGCCGGGGCGCCATCGATTTCACCATGGCCTCATTCACCGCGCCCTTCACCGACAGGCCGAAGAAGACGTCTGCCCCGTCCATCGCCTCGGCCAGCGTGCGGCGCTTGGTGTTGACCGCATGCGCCGATTTCCACTGGTTCATGCCCTCGGTGCGCCCCTGATAGACCACGCCCTTGGTGTCGCAGAGAATGACGTTGTCGTGCCGTAGCCCCATCGACTTCAGCAATTCGACGCAAGCGATCGAGGCGGCGCCGGCGCCATTCACCACCATCTTGACCTCTTTCAGGTCGCGGCCGGTGAGGTCGAGCGCGTTCAGCAGCGCGGCAGTGGCGATGATCGCGGTGCCGTGCTGGTCGTCATGGAACACCGGGATGTCGAGGAGCTCGCGCAGCCGCTGCTCGATGACGAAGCATTCCGGCGCCTTGATGTCCTCGAGATTGATGCCGCCGAAGGCGGGATGGAGATAACGCACGCAATTGACGAAAGCGTCGACATCCCTGGTGTCGATCTCGAGATCGACGCCGTCGATGCCGGCGAAGCGCTTGAACAGCACCGCCTTGCCTTCCATCACCGGCTTTGCCGCGAGCGCGCCGAGATCGCCGAGGCCGAGCACCGCCGTGCCGTTCGAGATCACCGCGACGAGGTTGCCCTTGGCGGTGTAGTCGTAAGCTTGCGCCGCGTCGCGCGCGATGTGGAGGCAGGGATACGCCACCCCCGGGGAATAGGCCAGCGACAGATCGTGTTGGGTGGTGAGCGGCTTGGTCGGCGCGATTTCGAGCTTGCCGGGGCTGCCCTTGCTGTGGAATTGCAGGGCCTCTTCCTCGGTGACGCGGATTTCCGGCTTGTCCTGAGTCGACAAGGGATAAAATTCCTCTTCTAGGCGGGGCGTGCCCGGGCGGGCCGCCTTCTCGTTCTGTTGCCGGCAAGTCTAGGGAGCGCAGGCTGGCGCGTCAAAGCGGCGGCGCGGCGTGGCGGCTCAATCGGCGCGGAAACGCTTCAGCGCCTCGCGGTCGAAGGCGAGGCCCAAGCCGGGCTTCTGCGGGAGCGCCAGCTCGCCCGCCTCGGGCCGCGGCACCTCTTCGAAGAGCCGCGTGAGCCACGGCATGTATTCGACGGTGAGCCCATTGGGGATGGCGGCGATGAGGTGGACATGGACCTCGGGGATGAGATGGCTCACCACCGGCAGGTTGAAGGCCTCGGCCATGCCGGCCACCTTCAGCCATTGCGTGATGCCGCCGACGCGCACCAGGTCGATCATGACGATATCGACCGAGCGCGCCTCGAGCATGTGGCGGAAGGGGGCGATGCCCCAGAGATATTCGCCGCCGGTCACGGGCGTGGCGAGCGCCTCGGCGACGCGCGCCAGGCCGGGGAAATCGTCGGCCTGGGTCACGTCCTCGAGCCAGAACAGGCCAAGCTCCTCGAGCCGGCGGCCGATGGCGATCGCCTCCTCGACGCGCCAGCGCTGATTGATGTCGACCATCAGACTGATCGCGGGCGCGAGCGCCCGGCGCACGACCCGCGCGCGCTCGACCTCGCGCTCGGGTGAGGTTTCGCCGGGCAGCGCCAGTTGCATCTTTGCTTGGCGGAAGCCGCTTTCGGAGAGCCGGTGCGCCGCCTCTTCGGCTTGCGCGAGCGTCAGCCCGCGCATCAGCGCGCCGCTGGCATAGGTCGCGACCCGGTCGCGGGCGCCGCCCAGCAGGCGCCAGAGCGGCTGGCCCAGCGCCTTCCCCTTGATGTCCCAGAGCGCCATGTCGATCGCCGAGAGCGCCAGCGTGTAAAGGCCACCCGCGGCGCCCTGGGCGGCATCCCTAAGGGTGACCGCCGCCTGCTCCGGCCGGAGCGGATCGGCGCCGATCAGGAGTGCGCCCAACCCCTCCACCGCCGCACGCAGCGCCGGGGTGAGCGGGCCGCCGAAAAAGGTGACCCCGATGCCCTCGATGCCGTCGTCGGTCGCGATCTCGAGCGTGACGAAAGGCCGTTTGCCCTGGGGATTTACCGCCGCGCCAACCAGCGGCTCGTCGGCGGGCAGCTCAACAATGGTGGTGCGGATGCTGGCGATCTTCATCGGGCACTCCTCCCAGGGCGCGCGGTGCACGCGCGTGGTGATTTGCCCGATGCTAGCAGAGTCGTGGGCTTTCTTCTGCCCCGCGTCGATTGGTCGAGCGACATGCACCGC
>JASHUO010000248.1 GCA_030039975.1 Alphaproteobacteria bacterium | reverse complement strand
GCGGCTGCGCGAGGAACTCGACTACCTGCGCGAGGCGGCGCAGATGCGACTGTACGCGATGCTGCTCGCGCATGAGCCGAGCGTGCACATCCCGCGCCCGATCGCCGGGCTGTGCACGCGGCGGCTGTTGACCATGACCTGGCTCGAGGGCCGGCCGCTGATGCAAAGGCTGCGGGAAAATCCGCCGCAGCAAGAGCGCAACCGCATCGCCGAGGCGTTGTTTCGCGCCTGGTACGTGCCGTTCTACCGCTACGGCGTGATCCACGGCGACCCGCATCTCGGCAACTACACCGTGCGCAGCGATGCTGGCATCAACCTCCTCGATTTCGGCTGCGTCCGCGTTTTCCCCGCGCCCTTCGTCGCCGGCGTCATCGACCTCTACCACGCGCTCGACCGCGAGGACGAGGCGCTCGCGATCCACGCCTATGAGAGCTGGGGCTTCCGCAATCTGTCGCGCGAGATGATCGCGGTGCTGAACCGCTGGGCGTATTTCCTTTACGCGCCGCTGCTCGAGGACAGGAAGCGCCGCATCCACGAGAAGGAAGGCGCCTATGGCCGCGACGTCGCGGAGGAGGTGCACAGCGAGATTCGCCGCCTCGGCGGGGTCAAGCCGCCGCGCGAATTCGTCTTCATGGACCGCGCCGCGATCGGCCTCGGCTCGGTCTTCATGCATCTGAAGGCCGAGATCAACTGGCACCGCCTGTTCCACGAGCTGATCGAGGATTTCGACGTGCGCGAGCTCGCACGCCGGCAGAAGCAGGCGCTGACGAAGGCGGGGGTGCCGCAGGGGTGAGGACGGCGACGTGCGTCGGCGCAGACAGCCCACGCAGGCTTGGCCCCTAATCGCCGCCTTGCCCGCGAAAAGCGGGCATCCAGGGCTTCACGCGCGATGACCGGGGCGCGGCTCCTGGGTCCTCGCTTTCGCGTCGCTTTCGCGGGGACAGCACTAGAAAGATTTGGGTTCCGATATTTTTCGCGTTACCCGCGGCTGCAGGCGCCGCCGCCGAGCACGCAGAATTTGGCGCAGTGCGGGTGGTTGAGAGTGACCGCGCCCGCGGCGGAGGCCAGCGTCGGCCCGAGATCGAAGCGCTCGTCATAGGGCAACAGGGTGCAGGCGACGACGCTCGGCCTTGCGGCGCCCTTGCGCTTCACCACCATGCGCGAGCTGGCGCACATGACCCCGGCAGGGTCGACGCCGAGGGCGCCCCAGGAAGCCTCGCTGACCTCCGGCACGTCGGCGGCTTCGTCCATCTCCGGGAAGATCACGAGCTGGTCGCGATTGTCGGCATTGAGCGGAATGCCGTGCTCGGCGAAGAGCCGGGCGAAGCCCTGGCGCATGGCGGCGTCGGGCTCTCCCCATTGCATGCGGCCGGCAATCGTGACAGCGAAGCCGTTCGCGACCAGCCATTTGAGCCCGTCGAAGCTCGGCTGCCAAGTGCCGGCGCCACGCTCCTCTTCGTGCAGCGCGCGCGTGTAGTGGTCGAGCGAGACGCGCAGTGTGAGGCGCCGACCGAAGCGGCGATTGAGCTCGAGGAGCGGCGTCGCGAGCCGCTGCATCGGCCGCATGGCGTTGGTCAGCACCAGCACGCGGAAACCGCGCGCGAGGCATTCCTCGAGCATTTCGCGGATGTCGGGGTTCATAAAGGGCTCGCCGCCGGTGAAGCCGATCTCCTCGGTCGGCAGCGCGTCCGTGGCGATCTCGTCGAGATAGCGGCGCATCTCGGCGAAGGTGAGATAGACCAGCCGGTCGTTGCGCGGGCTCGATTCGATATAGCAATGCGCGCAATCAATGTTGCAGAGCGTGCCGGTGTTGAACCACAGGGTCTTGAGCCCGTGCAAGGCGACCGCGGCGCGCCGCTCACCCGAAACCGTCGCCGCGGCGTCGCGAAACTTGGCAGGATCGAGCTTAGGCGCGACGGCGGGTGTCACCGCCGGCCAAGCGCCCTCCCCGCCCTCGCGCCACACCAGGCGTCCCGGCGCGAGCGCAACGCCGCCTTGCGCGAGCTCCGCCGCCGGCAGCACATCGGCGCTCGGCCAGAGCCCGGTCTCGAGCGCGGCGGCATAGCCCTCGGGCAGCCGCGCCGCGCGCATCTTCGCCGCGGCGCGCGCATGATCGTAGCGCAGCGCCACATGCTCCACCGCGATGCCGTCCGGTTGCGGCGTCAGCAGGCTGTACCAGACGTGCGGCGTTCCGTCATTGGCCGGCATGCCGATCGCGCCGGCATTGTGCCAGAGCCTGCCGTCGATCAGCTGGGTGAAGGGCACGCCGCAATGACCGGCGATGATGCCGTCGGCGCCGGCGGCGTCGAGCTCTTCGCGCTTCACCGCCTGAGGTGTCGATGCAAAGACGAAACGGTTGATCTGCCGCGCGCTGCCATGCACCACGGCGAGCCGTTTGCCGCCGAGCACGATATCGATGCGCCGCGGCAGCCCGGCCATCCACGCCCGGCGTTCCGCATCGAGAGATTGCCGGGCATAGATGTACCATTCTGCCGCCAAACGGTCGCAAGCGCTGCCCTCGGCGTAACCGCAGCCGCAATCCTCGGCATCGCTGCCGAGCGATTCCTCGCAATTGCCCATGATCGCGACGATGCCGGAGCGGCGCACGAGATCGAGCGTCGCGCCCGCATCGGCGGCATAGGCGACGATGTCGCCGGTGCAGAGGACGCGCCGCGGCGGGATGCGGCGCCGCGCCGCCTCGGCCAGCACCGCCTGGGTCGCCTCGAGATTGCTGTAAGGACCGCCGAAGACCAGCACCGGCCCGTCCATCGGCAGCACGGAAGTGCCATCCATGGCCGCGACTATAGCGGACGG
>JASHUO010000247.1 GCA_030039975.1 Alphaproteobacteria bacterium | reverse complement strand
GCAATCGCCGCGGGCTTGATGAAGAACTCGTCGGGCTTGTCCTTGAAGCGCTCGCGCTGGCGCGGATGGTCGATCACGGCATCGATGACGATGTAGGCGACATGCACGCCTTTAGGACCGAGGTCGCGCGCCATCGCTTCGGCGAGGATCCGCTGGGCCGCCTTGCTCGGCGCGAACCCGGCAAAGCCCGCCCGGCCGCGCAGCGCGGAGGTATTGCCGGTAACGATGATCGTGCCCCGGCCGGCGGCGACCATGGCGGGCGCGAAGCGGCGCGCGAGGTAGAGCAGGCCCATGGTGTTGACTTGGAAATTGCGGTTGAGCACGGCCGGATCGATGTCGAGGAACGTGCCGAAGGCGCCGCCGACCGCGTTGTGCACCAGGACGTCGGGCCTGCCCAGCTCGCGCCCGACGCGATCGGCCGTCGCCTCGACCTGCGCCGCATCCGAGACGTCGCAGGCATAGGGCTTGCTTCCGGGAATTTCGCACTCGAGCCGCGTCAGGCGCTCTGCGTCCCGCGCGATCATCGCGACGCGATAGCCGCCCGCCGCGAAGCGCCGCGCCAGCGCCGAGCCCGTGCCAGGACCGACACCTGTGACCACGCAGATCGGTTGTGCCATGTTAATCTCCTCACTCAAGCTCAGTTATCGCCGCGGCGGGACATGTGGCGGCTTCAACGCGCTGCATCGATGAGGACGCGTTCGAGGCTGGCATCGAGTTCGCGCGCGACTGCCGTGACGCGCTCGTCGCCGAACTGCCCGAAGAGCGACGACGGGCGGTCGTATTCGAAGGTCGCGTGGCCGCTGTCGTCCTCGTACAGCAGAACGCGCAGCGGCGCATAAAGCGCCGCCGGCAGCTGGTGGCGCGTCATCCGCGACGCCGTCAAGGCGTTGCCGATCTCGTACTGCACGGCCTTGCTCCGCCGGCCCGCGATCTGCAGCAGGCCGCCGTGATCGCGGCTGAGGAAGCGGGCGAGCACCGGCCCGGCTTCGAGCCGCTTGAGCGCGCGTTCGCTGTCGCCCTCGCGGAGCAATGCGAAGATCCCGGGATCGAGCTCGGGAACCAGGCGCTCGAGCGCTGCCTTCGCCTCGGCAAAGGATTTGGTCGATGCGATCTTGATGTGCTCGACGTCGATGGTCGAGTGGCTTTGCTTAGGGTCATTCATGGCAACCTCCGGCAATTGATTTCACGGCGCCGCCCCGCGCTTGCCGGCATCCCGGATCGCGGTCCAGATCTTGAGCGGCGTCAGCGGCATGTCGAGATGCTCGATGCCGAAGGGCGCGAGCGCGTCGAGCACGGCATGCACAATGGTCGGCGGCGCACCGATCGAGCCGCTTTCGCCGATGCCCTTCACGCCGAGCGCGTTCACCGGCGAGGGCGTCTCTTGAAACTGCGAGCGAATGTTCGGCACGCGGTCGGCGCGCGGCACCGCATAGTCGAGCAGCGAGCCGGTCAGGAGCTGGCCGGTGTCGCGGTCATAGCAGACCTCCTCGTAGAGCGCCTGGCCGATACCCTGCACCACGCCGCCATGGATCTGTCCGGCGGCGAGGAGCGGATTGACGATCACGCCGGAATCATCGACCGCAACGTAGTCAAGGATGTCGACCGTCCCGGTCTCCGGATCGACCTCGACATAGGCCATGTGGACGCCGGAGGGCGCGCCCATGCCGGTCGGATCGTAGAAGAGAGTCTCGTCGAGGCCGGGCTCCAAATCCTTGGGCAGAACGTGCCCGACATGCGCCATCCGCGCCACGCGGGCGAAGCTCAGCGCCGCAAGATCGGTGCCCGCCACCTGGAAGCGGCCCTCCTCGTAGACGACATCGTTGTCGTCGACCTCCATCATCGCCGCCGCGATCTTCTTGGCCTTGGCGACGATGCGACCGGCGCAGGCCTTGACGCTGGAGCCGCCGACGGGAATGGAGCGCGAATTGAAGGTGCCGTGGCCCGCCTGGACCTGCCGCGTGTCTCCCTGCACGACCTCGACATCCTCGAACGGGACCTGCAGCTCATCGGCAGCGATCTGCGCGAGCACCGTCGCATGCCCGTGACCCTGGCTCATCGAGCCGGAGAACAACGTGATCTTGCCGCTGGAATCCACAGTGATGCGCGCGCTTTCCCAACCGCCGCGGTCGAAGCCGCTGAAGGCGAGGCGGCGCGACGGGGCCATGCCGCACATCTCCGTATAGGCGGCGATGCCGATGCCGCGGTAGCGTCCGGCGGCCCGCATCGCGCGCTGCTCTTCGCGCCGCGTCGCGTAGTCGAAGGCGCCCAACGCCTTCTCGAGGCAGCCCTCGTAATCGCCGCTGTCGTAGATGACCGTCTTGCTGCCATAAGGTCGGTAGGGAAACGCGCTGCGCGGCACGAAATTGAGTCGCCGCACCCCGATGGGATCGAGCTTCAGGTGCTTTGCTACCGCTTCGATGGTGCGTTCGGCGATATAGGCGCCTTCCGGCCGCCCGTAGCCGCGATAGGCATCGACCGGCACTGTATTGGTGACGACCACCTTCGACACCGCCTCGTAATTCTCGATGCGGTAGTTGCCGGTCCCGAAGTTCACCGTGTTGATCGTCGGCCCGCCCGAGGCCATGTTCGAAAGATAGGCGCCGGCATTGCCGAAGGTCTCGACCTTCATGCCGAGAATGCGCCCGTTGCTCTGGAAGGCGACCTCGACATGTTCGGCATGAGCCCGGCCGTGGCTGGTCGCCTGATGGCTCTCGGATCGCGATTCCCACCATTTGACGGCCGCACCGAGCGTGCGCGCCAGATAGGCGCAGAGCAGCTCCTCCGGATAGAGATGCATCTTGGCGCCGAAGCCGCCGCCGATATCGGGCGCCACCACGCGCAGGAGATGCTCGGGCAATCCCACCGTCTCGGCGATCCAGCGGCGATGCATATGCGGCACCTGGCTCGGCATGTAGACCGTCAGCAGCCCGTCGGGCGCGGGCTCGGCCAGGATCGCCCGCGTCTCCATGCAGGTGGGGATGAGCCGGTTGTTGACGAGGCGCAGGCGCAGGACATGGTCGGCTTGCCGCGCCGCCTCGGCATAATCGCCGCCGCCGATGCGGTAGAGCGTGGTGACGTTGTCCGGCACGTTCTCGTGCAGCAGCGGCGCGCCCGGACCGGCGGCGTCCTCCTCGTCCACCACCGCCGGCAGCGGCTCATACGCGACGTCGATCAGCTCCAGCGCATCAAGCGCCTGCGCGCGCGTCTCGGCAACCACCAGAGCAACGCACTCGCCGACGAACCGGACCCTGTCGACCGCGACGACCGGGCGCTCCGGCACCTTCGTCCCGGGCAAGACCCA
>JASHUO010000023.1 GCA_030039975.1 Alphaproteobacteria bacterium | reverse complement strand
GTCAAGCCCGAGCACCGTCGCGGCGAAGCCCGACGAGTTCGCCGCGCTCGCCGCATCCAGCGCCGCGCCGACCGCCTGCTCGTTCGGCGTGCCGGCCACCGACGCGATCGACGTCTCCTGCGACAGGCTCAAGATCACGTCGTCGGCGCCGTAGCTGAGGCTCGGCGTCAGCAGCGCCGATGTCAGCGTGACGCTGTTGAAGGTGCCGGTGATGCCGTTGCTCGCCGTGAGAATGGTATAGTCGGTGCCGGGGTGGAGGAACGCGCCGGAGCTTGATGCTGCGACGCCACCCGCCAGCGCCGCGCTGCCCGTGACGCGGAGTTGCGAGCTGGCGCCGGCGGCGCCGAGCGCCACGTTGAGTGTGCCGGTCGAGCTCTGCGCGAAATTGCCGGTGAGGCTGAGCGGCGCCGTGAGGTTGCCCGCCAGGAACTGCCCGGCATTGGTGACCGTGGCGATGGTCCAGCTGCCGGTGGCGCTCCAATTTGCACCGGCGGCAATGGTGAGCGCGCTGCCGGCGCCGAAATTGGTGACGGCGTTGGCGAGGCTGCCGCTGCCGGCGAGCGTGATCTGGCCCGCGCCGCCGCCGCCGTCGATGCTGCCGTTGAGCACCGAGCCGGTCGTCAGCGTGAGGCTGTTGCTGCCGGCGTCGAATTGCACGGCGACGCCGCTGGTGCCGGTGATGGTGCCGGCATTGGTGACGCTGGCGCCCGTGCCGGTGAAGAGCACGCCGACCGCGCCGGAGATGGTGCCGCCGTTCTGGTTGGTGAGCACCGCGTTGCTGGCGAGCGATGCGCCGGCGGTCGCATTGTCGAGGATGATGCCGGCATTGATCACCGTGCCGCCCGCGGCGATCTGGACACCGTACTGGCCGCCCTTGATGTAGCCGCCCGCCACATTGGTGAGCGTGCCGCCGCCGACATAGACGCCGGTGCCGGAGGTGCCGATGATCGTGCCGCTGTTGCTGAGCACGCCGGTATTGTTGGCGCCGATGGCGCTGAGGACGATCGTGCCGCTGTTACTCAGCGTGCCGCTGTTGGTAAGGCTGCCCGAGCCGGTGATGACGCCGCTGTTGGCGAGGCTGCCGGCGTTGCTGATCGGGTTTGCGCCGGCGCTGATGGTGCCGGCATTGCTCAGCGTGCCACCGCTGGCGACGGTGAGCGTGCCGGTCATCGTGCCCTGGTTGGTGACGATCGAGCCGCTGCCGATCGCGGCGTTCTGCACGGTGCTGGCGGAATCGACGGTCGAGGTGTCGTCCTCGAAGGTCACGGTCTGGAACCCGATGGCTTGCCCCTGGCTGATCCGCCCGCTGCCGACCAGGACCAGCGTATTGGTGCCATTTGTGCCGTCGGCCGTGCCCTCGAGCACGCCGCCGTTCTCGATGGTCAGCGCGTTGGTGCCGCCGGCGAACTCCACCGCCGTGCCGCCGGCGCCGTCGATCGTGCCGAAATTGTCGATCGTGCCCTGGGCGGAGCCGGTGAACAGCACGCCGACGCCGGAAGCGCCGGTCCCTACAATCGTGCCGGTGTTGGTGATCATGACCGTGCCGGCCGTCACCTTGATGCCGGCGGATACCCCCTGGATCAGCCCGCCCGACTGGTTGTCGATTGTGCTTCCACCCGACCCGCCAAGCTGGACGCCGACGCCGGTTGCCCCTGTCGCCTTGATGGTGCCGGCGTTGGTGATGGTGGCCGCCACGGTGCCCGCCACCTCGATGCCCGCCGTCGGACCCTCGATCACCCCGCCGGCCCGGTTGGTGACGGAGGCCGCGCCAGCGTCCAGCAGGATACCGGCATTGCTGGCGCCGACGATCGTGCCTTCATTGGTGACCGTTCCCGTGCCGGAGAGGACGAAGGCGATGGCGTTGGGACCGCCGCTGATATAGGACGCCGTGCCGCTATTCGTGACCTGGCCGCCCGCGCTGAAGCGGACGCCGCTGTAGACAGTGCCGCTGCCTTTGATTGTGCCGGAGTTGGAGACCGTGCTGTACCCGGCCAGCACGACAGCCCCGTTGCCGGTGATCGTGCCGCTGTTCGTGACCTGGCCGCCGCCCGTACCGAGATAGACGCCGAAAATGGTGTCGCCCTCGATGGTGCCCTGGTTGGTCACCACCCCTGCGCCGGAGGTGACGCCGATGAGGACCCCCGAATGGCCGCTGATGAGCGACGCGGTACCGAGATTCTGGACCGTGCCGCCGTTCAGCAGGTCTACGCCGACCGATCCGCCGGTGATCGTGCCGGAATTGGTGATGGTGCCGTACGCATTGAGGCTCCTGACCGCTATAAAGCCGCCATCGATGCTGCCGCCCGCGGCGTTGACCACGGTGCCGCCGTTCGCCAGGTCGATGCCGAGCTGCGAACTGTCGGTGATGGTGCCGGAATTGGAGACGTAGGCACCGCTGCCGCTGGCATGGATGGCCGCATCAGAGTGGCCACTGCCGCCCACGATGGTGCCGCTGTTCGTGACGGTGCCGGCGCCTTCCAGCACGATGCCGGAGACAGTGGTGGAGCCGATATAGCCGCTGTTGGCGACGGTGCCGGAAGCGCCGATGGTCACGGAGTTGGCGATGCTGACGCCGCTACCGAAGCTCCAATCGGCATTGGCGTCGACCGTGATGGTCGAGAAATTGACGATGGTCGCATTGCTGATGGTACTGGCGCCGCCCGCGGCGAATTCCAGCGTGCTGGTGCCACTGGAAACGGTGCCGTCGACCTTGCCCGAGAGCGCGCTGCCCGCCTCCATGATCAGGAGTGCCGTGCCCGAACCGAACTTGACCGCGTCGGCGTTGCCCAGACCCTCGATCGTCCCGCTGTTGGTAATCGTGCCGCCATTGCTGAGCGAGATGCCGAAATCGCCGGCGCCATTGAGGCCGATGATGGTGCCGAAATTGGTGACGGTGCCAGCGCCGCCAGGGCCCATATAGACGGCGCCATAGCCACTGATCAGGCTGCGGCTGCCGGTCGCGGTGCCATTCTCCACCGTGCCGTCGCCGCCCTGGAACTTGACCGCGAAGCTGCCCGGGGTGCCACCCTCGATGGTTCCATTATTGACGAGCACCCAGGGCGTGCCGCTCGGAGCATAGAGCGCCGGCAGCGTGGTGGGCGTACCTAGAGGCGGCGAGGTGTTGTTATTGGTATAGGTGTCGCCGCTCGTGTTGCTGCCGGAGAGGATGGTCTCGGCGCGGGCTGCCTGCGGCAGCAGGATGCCCAGGGGCGCCGTCGCCGTGATTGCCAGCAACGCGATGGCCGCAGTGCCGCTCTTGAGACGCCGGGCCAAGCCGAGACGCCTGGTCGGCGCCAAGGAGTGGGGCAGAGACGCGTTAGCCCAGTCTTGCTTTGAGGATTGGCACCCGTCGACAGGGATAGCGACAGCCAAATGTTCTCGACAGACGGGCACAGAGTCACCGCTTAAACCTGGATCACGACGAATGACGTACTCGACCCAGAATTACGAGGCC
>JASHUO010000246.1 GCA_030039975.1 Alphaproteobacteria bacterium | reverse complement strand
GATACCACCATCGCGCTCGACTTCGCGCTGGCGCGCCTCGCCCAGGTCGTCGACAGGCTCGTCGTCTATCCCGAAGCGATGCGCGCCAATCTCGACCGCCTCGGCGGCCTCGTCCATTCGCAGCGCGTGCTGCTGGCGCTGACCCAAGCCGGCATGAGGCGCGAGGACGCCTATCGCGCCGTGCAGCGCAACGCCATGCCCGTCTGGGAGGGCAAAGGCCGCTTCCTCGATCTGCTCAAAGCCGACAAGGACGTGGCGCGCCATTTGTCGCCGGCGCAGCTCGAGGCGCTCTTCGACGACGCCTATCACGTCAAGCACGTCGACACGATCTTCAAGCGGGTCTTCGGCACGAGCTGAGCGCTGCGCACCTACCGCTGTCGTTATGGGCGCGCATCTTTCCGGCGCGCATGCCGGACGGCGAAGATCTCGACGACATCTCCGCGCCGGCGATAAGAGATGATGTAGTCACCAACGACCAGACGCCGCGTTCCGGGAATGATCCCAGGCGCCCCAGAGTTTGGGAACGCCGCGAGTTGTTCATGTGCCTTCATCAAAGCTTCAAGAAAGCGGCGCGCTGCCGTGCCGCTATGCTCGGCCAGGTATTCAGCGATGGCACGGATCTCCGCCGCTGCGCGAGGCGAACGGGTAATCTGAAACGTCACCGCTTGCGCGGCCGTTTGCCCGAAGGCTTGCGGATGATCTGCTCGACCTCGTCGATGATCGTCGCGAACGGCGCGCCCTCGCCCCGGTCGAGCTGCGCCAGGCTTTCGGCATCCGCAGCGATCTCCGCGCCCTCGTCCTCGAGATAGCGCCGCAAGGCACGCAGCAGCACCCATGACCGCGGCCGGTCGAGCACTTTGGCAAGTTCGTCAAAGGCCTCGATCACGTCGTCCGGCACGCGAAGCGACACGTGCGACGTGCCACGCTGGTCGTCGGGCACGCATACCTCCTAACACTGTGTGACACAACGTAACACAGAACCCGCCGTTGCGCCAGCCGCGGCCTATTGGCCTGCGCCGAGGCGATGCCCATTATCGCCCCGTCGAGACAAGGATCAGAGTAGCGCATGTGCACCGTCATCGTCCTACGCCGGCCCGGCCATGACTGGCCGCTTATTCTCGCCGCCAATCGCGACGAGATGATGGACCGCCCGTGGCGGCCGCCGGGGCGGCACTGGCCTGATCGGCCCGAGGTGGTCGCGGGACTCGACGAGCTTGCGCGCGGCTCCTGGCTTGGAGTCAACGATCATGGGCTGGTCGCCGGGATCCTCAATCGCTTCGGCACGTTGGGCCCAGCACCGGGACAGCGCTCGCGCGGCGAGCTGGTGCTGGAAGCGCTCGACCATGCCGATGCGCAGGACGCGGCCGATGCGATCCGACACATCGATCCACGCGCCTACCGCCCCTTCAATATGATCATCGCCGATAACCGCGACGCCTTCTGGTTGCGGCACGCCGATTCGGGCGAGCCACCGACGGCGCGGCCGCTCGCCTCCGGCCTTGCCATGATCGCGGCGGGCGACCTCGACGAGATCGAGACGCCGCGCTTGCGCCGCTACCACCCGCGCTTTGCCGCCGCGGCTGCGCCTGATCCCGGCAGCGGCGACTGGTCGGCCTGGGAGATGCTCCTCGCCGAGACCGAGACCTCGCTCCATGATGGGCCGGCCGGCGCCATGCGCTTCGTGACCGAGCGCGGCTTCGCCACCGTGTCGAGCGCGCTCATCGCTTTGCCCGGCATCGCCCGGCACGGTGTGAAGCCGGTGTTTCGTTTCCGCGCGTGGCAGCCCGAAGCGACGCCCTGGCGCGACGTGCTGGCAGGTTAAGAGCAGGGCTGCTATACAACGCTTACTCCCGCCGCCCCTGGCGCATGCAGGTTACGGCCATGTCCCGACGCAAACAGGTTTATGAAGGCAAGGCAAAGGTGCTCTTCGAGGGCCCGGAGCCTGGCACCCTCGTGCAATATTTCAAGGACGATGCCACCGCGTTCAACAATCAGAAAAAGGGCACGATCACCGGCAAGGGCGTGCTCAACAACCGTATCAGCGAATTCCTGATGATGAAGCTCGCCGAGATCGGCATTCCGACGCATTTCGTGCGCCGCCTCAACATGCGCGAGCAGCTCGTGCGGCAGGTCGAGATCATTCCGATCGAGGTGGTGGTGCGCAACGTGGTGGCGGGCTCGCTCGCCAAGCGCTTCGGCATTGCCGAGGGCACGGCGCTGCCGCGCTCGATCGTCGAGTACTACTTCAAGAAGGACGAGCTCGGCGATCCCATGGTGTCGGAGGAGCACATCACCGCCTTCGGCTGGGCGACGACGCAGGATCTCGACGACATCATGCAGATGTCGCTGCGCATCAACGATTTCCTCTCCGGCCTCTTCCTCGGCATCGGCATCAAGCTCGTCGATTTCAAGCTCGAGTTCGGCCGGCTCTTTCAGAACGACGAGATGCGCATTGTGCTCGCCGACGAGATCAGCCCCGACAATTGCCGGCTCTGGGATGCGAAGACCCAGGAAAAGATGGACAAGGACCGCTTCCGCCAGGATCTCGGCCGCGTCGAGGAAGCCTATCAAGAAGTGGCGCGGCGCCTCGGCATCCTGCCCGAAGGCGGCCCCGGCGACGTCAAGGGCACGCAGACGGTGCAGTGATGAGGGCGCGCGTCCATGTCATGCTGAAACCCGGCGTGCTCGATCCGCAAGGCAAAGCGATCGCGCATGCGCTGGGCTCGCTCGGCTTCAAGGGCGTCAACGAGGTGCGCCAAGGCAAGGTCATCGACCTCGATCTCGCCGAGAGCGATCCCGCGCGCGCCAAAGCCGAGCTTGAGCAAATGTGCCGCCAGCTGCTCGCCAATACGGTGATCGAGAGCTATCAGATCGAGCTGGGGCAATAAAGTTGTCAGTTATCAGTTCTCAGTTTTCAGAAAACTTCACTGAGAACTGACAACTGACGACTCATCACCTCAAGCGGGAACGGAGCCCATGCGACATCGTTTCCCAGGATAGGGAAACGGTAGCGGAGGTTCCGTGATGGCTTCACCACGGCAAAGACGCAAGGTCCGGCGGGTGATGCGTGAATACAAGCAAGGCAAGCTCAAAGCGGGGCGCGGGCGCCGCGGCAAGGTGAAGAGCCGGCGGCAAGCGGTCGCTATCGCCATGTCCGAGTCGGGTCAGTCGCGCAATCGGCGCCGCAAGGGCATGAGCGCGCGCAAGAGCAGCAGCCGTGGCAAAGCGACGCGCAGCCGGAAGACGAGTCGCGAGAGCGGCACGACGGCGCGGCGCAAGACGACTCGCAAGACCCGGCGCCGTTCGCGCTAAGACATGGCGCTCGACGCTTGATCGGCGGCGGGGGGCAGGCTAGATCAAGCCTGTCTCGCCCTGCGCCTCAGAGGCCCCGCGTCGATGCAAGCCGCCATCATCGTCTTCCCCGGCTCGAACCGCGAGCAGGACGTCTATGATGCATTGGAGCGGGCGTCGGGCAAGAAGCCGCTGAAGGTCTGGCACCGCGACAGCGAACTGCCGAAGGCGGATCTCCTCGTCATCCCGGGCGGCTTCTCTTATGGCGACTATCTCCGCTGCGGCGCGATGGCGGCGCATTCGCCGATCATGCGCGAGGTGAGCGCGCGCGCATCGCGCGGGACGCCCGTGCTCGGGATTTGCAACGGCTTCCAGATCCTCACCGAGGCCGGACTGCTGCCGGGCGTTCTGCTGACCAACAAGACGCTCAAATTCCACTGCAAGGACGTGCATCTGCGCATCGAGACCAGCCAGAGCCTCTTCACCAGCCGCTACGAGGCGGGTCAGGTGATCCGCGTGCCGGTGGCGCATCACGACGGCAACTACTTCGCCGATCCGGCAACGCTCGACCGGCTCGAAGAGAAAGGTCTTGTCGCCTTCCGCTATTGCACGCCCAACGGCGAGCTCACCGAGGAGAG
Source organism: Alphaproteobacteria bacterium (assembly GCA_030039975.1). Classification (GTDB taxonomy): domain Bacteria; phylum Pseudomonadota; class Alphaproteobacteria; order ATCC43930; family CGMCC-115725; genus DAHUYF01. Next base: position 1,050 of record JASHUO010000246.1, on the reverse strand, counting down.
CAACCATAACGGCTCGGCGCGCCATATCGCCGGCATCTTCAACGAGGCGAAAACGGTGCTGGGGCTGATGCCGCATCCCGAGGACGCCACCGATCCGCTGCTCGGCGGCACCGACGGACAGGCGCTGTTCGCCGGGCTGGTGGAGGCGCTCGCTTGAGCGGCGCTGCGTCCGGGTCCGATCTCGGCCCGGAGATCGTCGCCCAGCACGGGCTGACCCCGGACGAGGCCGCGCGCGCCTGCCGCATCCTCGGGCGCGCGCCCAACCTCACCGAGCTCGGCATCTTCTCGGTGATGTGGAGCGAGCACTGCTCCTACAAATCCTCGAAGGTGTGGCTGCGCCGCCTGCCGACGACCGGACCACGCGTCATCTGCGGACCGGGCGAGAATGCCGGCGTCGTCGATATCGGCGATGGCCAGGCTGCGATCTTCAAGATGGAGAGCCATAACCACCCCTCCTTCATCGAACCGTACCAAGGCGCCGCGACCGGCGTCGGCGGCATCCTGCGCGACGTCTTCACCATGGGCGCACGCCCCATCGCCAATCTCAATGCGCTGCGTTTCGGCAGCCCGGATCATCCGAAAACGCGGCATCTCGTCGCCGGCGTCGTCGCCGGCATCGGCGGCTATGGCAATTGCGTCGGCGTGCCGACGGTGGGCGGCGAGTGCAATTTCCACGCCTCCTACAATGGCAACATCCTGGTCAACGCCATGACCGTGGGGCTCGCCGATGCCAAGCGCATCTTCTATTCGGCGGCGGCAGGCCCGGGGAATTCCGTGATCTATGTCGGCGCCAAGACCGGACGCGACGGCATTCACGGCGCTACCATGGCCTCGGCGGAGTTCTCCGAGGACAGCGAAACCAAGCGCCCGACGGTACAGGTCGGCGATCCCTTCACCGAGAAGCTGCTGATCGAGGCCTGCCTCGAGCTGATGGGCGAGGACGCCATCGTCGCCATCCAGGATATGGGCGCCGCTGGACTCACCTCTTCGTCGGTCGAGATGGCGGGGAAAGGCGGGCTCGGCATCGAGCTCGACCTCGACCGCGTGCCG
>JASHUO010000022.1 GCA_030039975.1 Alphaproteobacteria bacterium | reverse complement strand
TCTGGGCGCGGCGCTCGTTTTCTATGGCCGGCGGCTCATCGCGCGGGCGAGCCTCATGCCGCGGCAGAGCTGGCAAGCCCTGCGCGACACTGGCGATTGGCTGCGCCAGGAGCTGACATGAGCCGGCGGCGCGGCGCCAATCATGTTTCCGCGGCGGAGATCGCCGCCGAGATCACCCGGAGCCGCGCCAGGCTGTCGCGCGATCTGGCGTTGCTCGACCGCGATTACGCCTTGCGCCCATCTCGCCGTGCGCGCCATTTGCCTCGCGCAACATCCGGAAATCGATGGCAAGCGCCTCGGCCAAGCGCTGCGCCGCGATGCTGCCCCACTCGCCGTGATCGGTTTCGGCCTCGGCTGGATCGCTGTCGTCGAGGAGCCTGCCGGTCGCGACTGGTTGGGGCGGCTTGGCGGCGCTTTCGCGGCGCTGCAACGCCTGGCGCGAGAGTTTGGCCTCTTGCCGCGGACGCCCGAGCCGCCGAGCCCGCCTTTGCTGGAGCCGGAGCTCGAGCCGCGCTGACCGTCGGCTACTCCAATCCTGTGGCGAGCTCTTCGAGCGTGTCGCGGTCGGCGATGCGGACGGTGCCGGCGGTCTCGAGCTCGATATACCCCTGCTTCTTGAGGCTGGTGAAAACGCGGCTCGCCGTCTCGGTGGTAAGGCCCAGATAGTCGGCGATGTCGGTGCGCGTCATCGGCAGGGTGATCCGCTCGCCGCCGCGGCCGGAGCGCGCCTGGCGCGCGGCGACCGCGAGCAGGAAAGAGGCGATCCGTTCATGTGCCGTCTTGCGCCCGAGCAGCATCATCTGCTCTTGCGCCACCGCCAGCTCGTTCGACGCCATCGCCAGGAGCCGCTTCTCCATCTTCGGAAATTCGTCGAGCAGGCGCTCGAGCTGCCGGCGCGGAAAGCGGCAGACCTTCACCGCGGTGATCGCTTCGGCGCTGTACGTGTAGGTGTCGTTGAAGGCGAGCCCCAGCAGGTCGCCGGCGAAGAGAAAGCCGGTGATCTGCCGCCGTCCATCCGGCATCAGCTTGAACACCTTCACCGCGCCTTCGATGATGTTGAAGAAATGCGTTGCCGCCTCGCCCTCTTCGAGCAGGCTCTCACCCGCATCGATGCACTGATGCGTCCGCGATGCTGCCAGTCGGCCGAGATCCCGCGGCTCGATCGCACTGCAGATGCTGAGGGCGCGCGCGGCGCAGCTCTCGCAGGCATGGGCGCGCCCGCCGACGTTGGCGTTGCGCGGCATTTCGGTCAAGGCCATGGCCAGCATGCGGTTTCCCCTCTCTTCCAGAGTCGGCCGGCTTCCGCCGGTCACGCGATGCCGCCATCATTGGCAACGCCCGAACGGCCCGAAATTCGGATTTCTACGTAGGGGATTCTACGTATCCGCCTTTTCCAGGTTGGTCCGAGCCGAGGGATGTTGGGCACGACGCCGCAGTAGCCCGGTTCATGGGCGCGCCCGGCCGTCGGATGTGCTTGCTCAACGTTCCTTCAGCAATCTTTCGACGAGCTGTTCGGCAAAGGCCTCGTTGGCTGGAACACCGAACAGGGCGCGCGCGTAGAGCGGCGCCAGCAGGTGGTCCATCACGTCGGCGAGGGGCGGCGGCGCTTCGCCGCGTGCTCGCGCGCGCTCCAGCATCAGGGCGACCTGGTCGAGACGGCGCTGCAGTGCCGCGGTTCGCGTCGAACCCTCGGCACCCGGCGGCATGGCCGTCGCAACGAGCGCTCTGAAGAACGAGGAGCCTTGGCGGCTCTTCAGGCCCGATGCGATCGAGCGAGCCCATTTGCGTAGATCTCCCGCGAGCGACCCGGTGTCGGGCAAGGGACGATCGCGCAGCAACTGCTCGACCGCCACTTCCATGATCAGGGCACGCACGTCGCCCCACCGCCGGTAGAGGCTGGTCACCGCCACGCCGGCGCGTTCGGCGATGTCGGTCATGCCGACAGCCGCATGCCCCCGTTCGATCACGAGCGCCGTAACCGCTTCAAAAACCGCGGCTTTTGTTCGCGCGGTACGTCCGCCGGGACGGGACTTGACCGTCATCTCAGTCGTTCTTGATCTGCCGCTCATGGTGCCTTAACGCAAAAACAGTTGCATTAACGGCCAGCATGCCTTAAGAGATGCGCAAATGCAAACCCGAGGATGCCGCCATGGACCGCAGAACCCTTGTGGCTCTTGGACCGCTTGTCACATTGTTTGCCAAAGGCGCGCTGGCCGTGGGCGCGGAGCCGGCAAGTCCGCCGGCCCCGATCGGTGATCCTGCCACCGAGCCGCCATTGTTCGCTGACGACGTTCAATTCTGGTTTGAGACGGAGCGCGCCTTTGGCGCCGCTGAATATGGTGGTTCGCTGTTCGGCGAAGTTCTCGCGGTCGCTTCCCGCATCACGCCCGGCGACTATGACAGCTGGTACGAGGCCTGGAACGCGGCGGCCGATCGCATCGCGAAAGAGGCAGCCGATCAATCGTCGCGCAACCACCACATCAGCGCGCGCGACAGCTTTCTGCGCGCGACGAGCTATTACCAAGCTTCCGAATTCTTTCTGCACGGCAATCCCAAAGATCCCCGGATCGCGCGCGCTTATCGGCTGTCCGTCGACTGCTACAAGCAATGTGCAAAGCTGACCGATCCGTTGATTGAACCGGTCGAAATCCCTTACGAGCGCACGACCTTGCCCGGCTACTTCCATCACGCAGGCAAGACCGTTCAACCACGGCCGACGCTGATCATGCATACCGGCTTCGACGGATCAGCCGAGGAGATGCATGTCTCCGGCGCACGTGCTGCCGTCGAGCGCGGCTACAACGTGCTCGCCTTCGACGGCCCAGGGCAATACGGGCCCCTGCATCGCGAGGGCCTGGTATTTCGTCCCGACTGGGAGAAGGTCGTGACGCCGGTGGTCGACTTCGCACTGCGGCAGCCGGGTGTCGATTCCAAGCGGATCGCACTGATGGGCATCAGTCTCGGTGGCTACCTCGCGCCGCGTGCGGCGGCTTTCGAGCATCGCCT
>JASHUO010000245.1 GCA_030039975.1 Alphaproteobacteria bacterium | reverse complement strand
GTCTTCCACCAGAAATTCGGCTATGGCACGGTGCGTTCGGTCGAGGACAATAAACTCGCGATCCGGTTCGACAAGGCCGGCGACAAGCTGGTGATGGACGCTTTCGTCGAGAAACAGTCATGAACCCGAGCACGCATTTCGCTCGCGACTACGCCGAGGCGCGCGGCAAGTTCCGCGATGCGGCGCGCGATGCCGGCGCGCGGCTCTTCACCTACGCTCATGACGACGCCAAAGGCCCCGGCGGCGAAGCGCTCTCGACCGATCTCGCCTGGCTCGGGCCGAGCGAGGCGTCGCGCCTTCTGGTGACGATTTCAGCGACGCATGGCGCGGAAGGCTTCTGCGGCTCGGGCGTTCAGACCGGAAGCTTGCGCACGGGCCTGACGCTGCCGCCCGACACCGCACTCGTTGCGATCCACGCGATCAACCCCTACGGCTTCGCCTGGATCCGGCGCGTCACCGAGGAGAATGTCGACCTCAACCGCAATTTCGTCGCGCATGACGGGGCGCTGCCGCGCAACGAGGGCTATGACGAACTTGCCGAAGCGCTGTGCCCGGCCGAGTGGAGCGAAGCGGCGCAGCGGCGGACGCGCGCAATCCTCGCCGATTACGGCAAGCGGCACGGCGCCGCCTTGCTGCAGCGGGCGATCACCGGCGGGCAATACACCCATGCCGACGGCATCTTCTACGGCGGCGCCGCGGCCACCTGGTCGCGCCGGACGGCGCTCGCCATTGCCCGCGAGCACCTCGCGCGCGCCCGCAAGCTCGCTGTCATCGACTACCATACCGGGCTCGGCCCCTACGGCCATGGCGAGAAGATCATCATCCATCCGCCGGCCAGCGCCGGCTTTGCCCGCGCCCGCGACTGGTATGGCGACAACATCACCTCGACCTCGCTCGGCACCTCCAAATCCGCCGATGTGGTCGGTGATCTCCTCAGCGGCGTCGAGGCGGCGCTCCCCGGTGCCGAGTTCACCGGCATGGCGCTTGAATACGGCGTGCTCCCGGTGGATGAGACCATTGACGCAGTGCGCGCCGACAATTGGCTGCATCACCACGGCGCGCTCGACAGCCAGCAGGGCCGCGACATCAAGGCGCGGATGCGCGCCACCTTCTATGGCGATGTCGATGAGTGGAAACAGCTGATCTTCGAGCAGGCCTTGGACGCCCAGCGCCGCGCGCTCTCGGGGCTCGCGGGGTGAGTTTGGAGCTCTCAGCCGTCAGCTGTCAGCTCTCAGCCCCTAGCCCCAAAAAGGAAAACCCCCTCCCCCCTTGAGGGGGAGGGAGGGGTGGGGGGCGTGGCAGTACACCACTTTGCCGGCGTGTCTGGCGCCGGCGCGGGTTCGTGCTAGGCTCGGCGCGCTGTTCTTCGCGAGGCGTTCTCGTGCCGCCGACGATCGACCGCAGGCTCGCCGCGATTCTCGTCGCCGATGCCGCCGGCTATAGCCGGCGGATGGGTGAGGACGAGGTCGGAACCTTGCGCGCGCTCGGCGCGCATCTCGATCAGGCCTTCAAACCGGAAATCGCAGCGCATCGCGGCCGTATCGTCAAGAGCACCGGCGACGGGTTGCTCGTCGAGTTCGCCAGCGCCGTCGATGCGGTCGCGTCCGCCGTCGCGATCCAGCGCGCGATGGCAGAGCGCAACGCCGACATACCCGCGGATCGCCGCATCGAGTTCCGCATCGGCATCAACATCGGCGATGTCATCGTCGAGGGCGGTGACATCTATGGCGACGGGGTCAACCTGGCGGCGCGGCTCGAAGCCTTGGCCGAGCCGGGGGGCATCTGCATCGCCGCGGCGGTGCACGAGCAGTTCCAAGGCAAGCTGCCCTACGCCTTCGCCGATTGGGGCGCACGGTCGGTGAAGAACATCGCGCATCCCGTCCATGTCTATGGTCTTGGCGCCGCTTCCATCGCCGCCTTGGCCGAAGCGCCGGCCGGCGTGCCCGCGCCGCCAAGCCGCGGCTCTATCGACGGACCGCGCCGTCTCTGGTGGGCGGCCGCGCTGGGCAGCGTCGTGCTGGCGGCGCTCGCATTCGGCGCCTGGCTGGTCCTGGTTCCGCACCGGGCGCCGATTTCCCCGTCGCTGGCGGGGCGGGCTTCGATCGTTGTACTGCCCTTTGTCGCCCTGAACAGCGAGCCTGGGCAGGACTATATCGCCGACACGCTGACCGAGGATCTGACCACCAACCTGGCGCGGCTGGCCCGCGGCGCCGTGATCGCGCCGAGCACCGCCTTTACCTACAAGGGCAAGCCCGTCGACGTAAAGCAGCTGCGCGAGGAACTCGGCGTGCGCTATGTGCTCGAGGGCAGCGAGCAGCATGACCATGATCGCCTTCGGGTCGACGCGCAGCTCATCGATGCAACGAGCGGGACGAATCTCTGGGCGGACCAGTTCGATGCCGATCGGGCCGATCTGCCGCAGATGCAGGATCAGATCGTGACGGAGTTGTTGCGCAGCTTGCAGTTCAAGGTCACGGACGCCGAGGCGGCGCGCCTCGCGCAGACGCCGCCTGCTGATCTCACCGCCGAGGAGCTGGCGATGCGGTGCAACGCGGGATTCATCAAATCGCTGCCCGGCAGCATAGGAATGGAACCGGCGCTCGATCTCTGCGAGCGCGCGCTGCAGATCGACCCGCGCAATGTCCGTGCTCTCACTCTGCTCGCCGAGGGGACGATCATTCGTGTCAATGAGTTTCAGAGCAGCAATCGCGAGGCGGACATCCGACGCGCGGACGAGTTGGTCTCGCGCGCCCTCGCGGTCGACCGCAACGCCGCTAGCGCGCACGGCACCAAGGCCGAGGTGCTGATGGCCGAGAAGCGCTTCGACGAGGCGATTTTCGAGGCCGAGCAGGCGCTCGCGTTGGACCCGTCCTTCGTCTCGGCTTATACCACGCTCTCGACGGCCAACGTCCTGCTGGGCCGGCCGGACAAGGCGGTCGCTTATGCCGATACGGCGATGCGTCTCAGTCCACGCGATCCCCAGCTCTACCTGTTCCATTTCCAGAAAGGATTGGCTCTGCTGCTGGAGGGAAAGAATGACGAGGCCGTGGAGTGGCTGAGTCGCGCGGTCGCTGCGGCCCCGGAATGGCCATTTCCCTATGCCCTCTTGGCGGCGGGGCTGGCGGAAGGTGGCCGCAAGCCCGAAGCAGAGGCTGCGCTCAAGCGCTATCTCTCCTTGAACGGCGGACGAAATGGGACGATCGCACAGTGGGTAGCGCAGGAGCCGTCGGACAACCCCGATTTTCGCCAAGCGGCCGGCCGGATTGTCGACGGGCTGCGCGAAGCGGGCATGCCCGAGCGGTGAATGATCGGGTGTGGCTTTGAGCGGGCGGCATCATAGCGCAGCGGCGGTCTGGCGCATCGCGGCGACGGTTGCCGATGCCGAGACGGCGGCGCTGGCGTCGGGAGCCTTCGAGTGGCTGTTCACCGCGGTGAGCGCGTTCGAAGCAGAACCCGGCGGCGCGTGGCAGGTCGAAGGCTTTGCCGCGGCGCCGCCCGAGCGCGGGTTTGTCGAGGCGAGTCTTGCGCTGCTCTGGACCGACCGCGCCGACGCGCCGCCGGCGCTCACCATCGAGCGGCTGGCGGACCGCGACTGGCTCGCCGACAACCAGGCGAGCTTTCCGCCGCTGCGCGCAGGACGCTATTTCATCCACCCGTCCCACTACCGCGGACACGTACCAGCAGGCTCGATTGCCCTCGTCATCGATGCCGCCACCGCGTTCGGCAGCGGCGAGCACGCCACGACCCAGGGCTGCCTTCTCGCTCTCGATGCGCTGGCGCGGCGCGGGCGCCGTCGCGCCGTGCTCGACATGGGGACCGGCACGGGCATTCTGGCGATGGCGGCGGCAAAGACCTGGCGCCGGCGCGTCGTGGCGCGCGACATCGATGCCGAGGCGGTGCGCGTTGCCGCGCGCAACGCCGCGGCGAACGGCGTCGCCGCCCTGATCGATATCGGCCGCTCGGCGGGATATCGCGGCCTGAGGCGCGGCAGTGGCTTCGATCTCGTTTTCGCCAATATCCTGGCGCGGCCGTTAATGCTGATGGCGCCCGATTTGGCCCGCGTGCTGGCCCCCGGCGGCGTCGCCGTGCTGTCGGGGTTGCTGGCGCGCCAGGAGCGCGCCGTGCTTGCAGCGCATCGCGCCTGCCGCATGCGGCTGGTGCGGCGAATTCGCCTTCAGGGCTGGCACACCTTGGTGCTGACCCGCGATAGTCCCTAACCCTCACTGTTGCGCGAGGACCGATGACGACGCTTCAAGCCATTGTGCTCGCCCTGTTGCAAGGCGTGACCGAGCTCTTCCCGGTCAGCAGCCTCGGCCATGCCGTGGTGCTGCCGCGGCTGCTGGGCTGGACGATCGACCAGCACAGCCCTGCCTTCCTGCCGTTCCTGGTGGTGCTGCATCTCGGCACCGCCGCCGCGCTGCTGCTCTATTTCTGGCGCGACTGGCTCGCGCTCGTGCTCGCCTTCTTCGGCCAGGGGCCGGTCGCCGAGCGCAAGGCGCAGTGGCGCCTGCTCTGGCTCATCGTGCTCGCCACGGTTCCGGCGGTGATCCTGGGATTCCTCTTCGAAAAGTTCTTCCGCAACCTCTTCGGCTCGCCCGTGGCCGCCGCTTTCTTCCTCATCGTGAATGGCGGTCTGCTCTTCGCCGGCGAGCGGTTGCGGCGCCAGAGCGGCACCAAGCTTCTCGGCGAGATGAGCTGGCAGCAGGCGATCCTCATCGGCCTCTGGCAGAGCACCGCTTTGATTCCCGGCATCTCGCGCTCGGGCGCCACCATGGTGGGCGGGCTTCTCGGCGGCTTTCATCATCGCGAAGCGGCGCATTTCTCTTTCCTCATCGCGACGCCGATCATCATCGGTGCCGCCGTGCTCGAAGTGCCACATCTCTTCCACCCCGGCGTCGCGGCGGAATTCGGCCCCGTCGTCTGGATCGCCGGCCTCGTCGCCGGCGTCACCGCTTATCTCAGCACCGCCTTTCTCATGCGCTATTTCCGCCGCCACGATTTCGAAGCGCTCGACCCCTTCGCCTATTACTGCTGGGGCGCCGGCCTGATCGCCCTTGCGCTGCTGTTCTTTGTGGTGTGAGACTCGGTCGCGCGCTCAATTTGATCGGCACGGCTAGAGCTTCCTGCCGAGGGAGACAGGGATGACCGAGATCAGGCACCGGACCATCGAGACGAACGGCATTCGTCTGCATCTTGCCGAGCAGGGCGAGGGCCCGCTGGTTCTCCTCTGCCACGGCTTTCCCGAAAGCTGGTATTCCTGGCGCCATCAGCTGAAGGCGCTGGCCGAGGCGGGGTACCGTGCCGTCGCGCCGGACATGCGCGGCTACGGGCAGACCGACCGGCCGGAGCCGATCGAGAAGTACACGCTGTTTCATCTCGTCGGCGACATGGTCGGTGTCCTCGATGCGCTCGGTGCCGAACAGGCGGTGATCGTCGGTCACGACTGGGGCGCGCCGGTTGCCTGGCACGCGGCGCTGATGCGACCCGACCGCTTCCGCGCGGTGATCGGCTTGAGTGTCCCTTTCCGCCCGCGCGGCCCAGCGGTGCCGACCACGATGATGCCCAAGACCGATGACGCGCTCTTCTACCAGCTCTATTTCCAGATGCCGGGGGTCGCCGAGGCCGAGCTCGAGCGCGACGTCCCTCGCACGATGCGCAGCATGCTCTACAGCGCCTCAGGCGACGTGCCGGTCGACGCACGCAGCGCTGTCGCCCCCGGAAACGCGGCCGGCATGGTGCCGCGCCAGGGCGGCCTGCTCTCGGCCATGATCTATCCGGACGTGCTGCCGCCCTGGCTCACCGCCGCCGACATCGAGTCCTACGTTGGCGAGTTCACCCGCACCGGCTTCCGCGGCGGCCTCAACTGGTATCGCAACATCGACCGCAACTGGGAGCTGCTCGCACCCTATGCCGGCGCCCAGGTCAAAGTGCCGGCGCTCTATGTCGCCGGCGATCGCGATCTCGTGCTGGCCTTCCGCGGCATGGACCAACTTCTCTCGGCCCTGCCCAAATTCATCCCGCAATTGCGC
>JASHUO010000244.1 GCA_030039975.1 Alphaproteobacteria bacterium | reverse complement strand
GAGGAGACACTGCGCAATCTCTTGATTGTGCGGATCGTTGCCGATGCTGGCGGCGACCAAGGCGAGGCGCTCGACGAGACGCGAGCAAGGGGCGCCGCCCTCGAGATAGGCCTGGGTCCAGGCGACGCTTTCTCTGCCGTCGAGCGCCAGAATCGCCGTCTCGAGCCGCTCGAGGACCTGTTCCCCCGTCATCCGGCTGGCACCCTCTGGCGCCGTCACCGGCGCCGCGCGGAGATCGCCGGTACGGGCCTGATGGAAAGCGGCCTGATTGACGTAGGCGGCGGCGACGTAGAGCAGCTTCAAGCGCTGCGGATGCTCGAAATGGTCGTAGAACCAGCCGAGCGTGCTGCAATACTCGTAGCAATGCTGCGGCAGGGAGAAGTTGAGGTCGTTGCCCGTCGCCAGGATGACGTCCGCCGCAGCCATCTGGATGACGTCGAGGATGTGGCGCGGACTTTTGCCCGATTTGAGCAGGGCGCTGACGCGCTCGACATTGGCGGGCTCGGGCTGGTGCAGGAGGATGTCGATGAGTTCGGCGCTCGCGCTGGTATCGAGCTTTCCGGTATTGGCGAGGAGCTCGCGCTCGCGCGCGGTCGTGCCGCTGTAGGGGATTGCCGAGATCCGGTCGCCTTCGATGTAGACGGTGATCGCGTTGCACGCCATCTCGTAGGTCGAGTACCAGCGCGGTCCCACGGCAATGTCGAGCGCGCCGGCATAGACGACGTCGTGCGCCGCTTCCCAGCCGATCGCGTTGCCGAGCTCCACCGTCGCTCGCGCGCGAAAGGCCTTGTGCCCGGTGGTATAGGACCGGTTGTTGAGGCTGCGGTCCTGGAGGTCGATGAGGCCGGCGAAGGCCAGCTCCGCCAGAACCTCCCGGCGGTTGGCCGCATCGTCAACAAGGCCGAGAAAGACGCGATAGGCATTGATCACCTGGCCACGATGGACGAGCGTCAGCCAGTGGCCCAGCCGCTCGCGCAAGGTGCCTGTCTCTTGCACCGGTTCCTGGTCGGGCCAGTAGACGACCGGGGCGGGCGGCGGTCCGGCCGGCATCTTGAAGCCACGCGCGTAGTGGCCGGGCGCCTTGGCGATCTTCTGGTTCCATATGTCAAGCGCCGTCGGCACGTACCATATCGTCTGCGCCATCGGCAGCCCGGCGTGCTTGCCCTCGAGGAGCCGCGTCAGGTGAAGGGTGGCGCGCGAGCTGAGGAGGCAGTGGTCGTTGTTGACGAAATTGACGAACCCGTCATCGATCCGCTCGTGATAGGGGACGTGCGTGTAGGGCGCATGGATCCGCGTCACTTCGGCGATCATCTCCTTGAGCGGCCGCCCTTGGCGGAGCAGATCGAAATAGATCTCGCTGGCGCCGATCTGGTCGCGCGCGAGGATTCGATCCGCGAGCCCTGCATATAGCGCGGCGGCTCCCTGGGGTGCCGCTTTTCTCGGCATCGACATTCTGGCCCCTCCCGGCGGGATTGCGGCGACGCAACCCTTCTCTATAGGCCTATCACACCTCGCGATTTCGTCGCCGTCAACTTCGACGTGCCGAAGCGCGGTGATCGTCCGGTGCCGGGACTGCTGTTCGCGGCGCAGCTGCGACGTAGCCCGCTTCGCGTGCGGAGTCCGCTGCGCGCGCGACAGTGCAGTAAAATTTCGCTATCCTGGGACCGAAAAAATAATTTCGTTCCTGGCGCTCAGTGCGAATGTCTCCAACCTGGACCCAACGGCGACCCTGTCGGGAACCGGGCTCTAGCAGATGGAGGTAACATGGACTGGAAGGAACACGGAGTTAAGATCGTACATGCGGGAGAGCTGGACATGAACACGCCGCAGACGTCGGGGATGGCGCGGGCGGCGGCGATTACGCATGCACGAGCGGGTGCAGAGAAATTGTGGGCGGGCACGATGGTGGTGCAGCCGGATGCGAAGACGGGACCGCATCATCACGGTGAATTAGAGACGGTGCTATACGTGGTAAAGGGCCGGGTGCGGATGCGATGGGGTGATCACCTGGAGCTGAGCGAAGAAGCCAAGGCGGGAGATTTCATTTATGTGCCGCCTTACGTGCCGCATCAGGAGATCAACGGAAGTCCAAACGAGATTTGCGAGGCGGTCGTGGTGAGAAGTGGGCAAGAACCGGTCGTCATCAATCTCGACTTGGAAACGCCGGAACCTGCGAGCGCGGGGCATCCAAGGGTGCCGTTCCATCCCGCCGGCTGATCGGTTTACCCCGCTGCCGGTTCAGCGCCGGCGTGATCGCACCACCGATCGCACTTTTTTCTTCGGCATCCGCGATGACGCACGCCTGCGCCGCCGCCACAACTGCTCCGCGGCGAGATCGGCGCCCTCGCGCATCGCCTTGAATTTCTCCCAGACGACGGTGGGATGGACCTCGGTGCGATAGAGGGCCTGAGACGAGAAACCGCAGTCCGCACCGGCCATCACGTTCTCGCGCCCGACCAGCTTCGCGAAGCGCAGCAGGCGCTCCGCGATCAGCTGCGGATGCTCGACGATATTGCTAGCGTGGGTGATGACGCCCGGGCACAGCACCTTGCCATCCGGGATTCTGATCTCCTCGAACAGATGATATTCGTGCTCGTGGCGCGGGTTGGCACATTCGAAACTGAACTGGCCGGCCTTCACCTTGAGGACATAGCGGATGATGTCGGCGAGCGCCGCTTCATGGATGCGCGGCCCCTCGTTGATGCCGTAGCAGGTATGAAATCGAACGCGTTCCTGGGGGATGCCCTTCAACGCCGCATTGGTGGCTTCGATATAGATCTCGGCGCGGCGCCGCATCTGCTTCCGATCGAGGCGCGGATCGACGAAGATGTCGGGCAGGAACGGATCGTCGATCTGGACGAGCAGGCCGGCATCGACGATGGCCCGGTATTCCTTGGCGAGTTCTCCGGCGAGCGCGTGGAAGTACGCCTCATCCGACGGATAATATTCGTTGCGCCCCACCCCCGATGGCGCGGTTGCCGGCAGAAAAACCCGACCGGCCGGCACTCCGACCGCGTTTGCCGCCGCCGTCACATTCGCGATGTCGGTCTGCAGCAGCGCCTCGCCGCGATACTTGACCGGTCCGACGCACACCATCGGCACGGTCTTGACCGCGGCGCCACCCAGCATGGCCTCCTTGAAGTATTGTTCGTAGTACTCGGGGAAGGCGGAGACTTCCTTCTCGAACATGGTGAACTTTTGATCGGGACGCGGCTCGAAGCCGTCGAGGCGCGCTTGGATGTATGAGAAGAACCCTGGCTTCGAGAACTCGCCGTCCGTCACGAAGTCGATGCCGCACTCGGCCTGCATCCGCACGGCGTCGGCCACCGAGCGCGCCAGGATGTTCTGAAACACGCGCTCGTCATAGGGCTGACCCGAGTACTTTGCCGTGATCTGATCAAGCAGATCGCGCGGTCGCGGCAGGCTGCCGATATGGGTGATCCGAATCCGGTCGACATTTTGCTGCGTCATGGGTTTCGCTCCCTTCGTACGATCGATCACTTCGTGATGCTCGTCGGACCGAGCAAGAGCCTGATCTCGGGGATGATCGCTGGGTACGGTCAGTGCGGGATGGGAGGCAGGGCAGCGTCGGTAGAAAAGCGATAGACCGTCGTCGAGTGGAATTCCTGACCCGGCTTCAGCTCCGTGCTGGGAAAGTTCGGCTGGTTCGGGCTGTTGGGAAAATGCTGGGTCTCCAACGTGACCCCTTCGGTTTGACGATAGGTCGTGCCGGACGAGCCGATCAATGAGCCGTTGAGGA
>JASHUO010000243.1 GCA_030039975.1 Alphaproteobacteria bacterium | reverse complement strand
GACGCCGCATCGAGCCGTTGATCAGGCGCGGCGCCGTGCCGCAAACCTGCCCCAGGCCGCTCACCCGCGAGGTGTCGCTGAAAATGCCGTTCTCCTTCGCCTCTTTCGACAGCTGGGCGCCGGTCTTCAACAAGACCGTGGCAGACCAGGCCGTGATTTACCGCGATCCCAGCTTCCGCAACGCCTTCCGCGAAGACCTGCGGCAACCGCGCGTCTTCAGCGGCAACTGGCAGCTGATCAGCGTCAACCAGGTCGCTGCGCCGCGGCTGAAGCCGTTGGAAGGGCGCAGCATCGCCGAAATCGCCGAGGAGCGCGGCACGGACGGCGTCGACACCTTCCTCGATATCGCGCTCGAGGACGAGCTCGAGACCGAGTTTACCTTGCTGTTCCTCAACGTGGCCGACGATCGGGTCGGCGCGCTGCTCAAGGACCCGCACAATCTGCTCGCGCTTGGCGATGGCGGCGCGCATGTCGATCTGATGTGCGATGCCGGCTATTGCACTTACCTGCTCGGCAAATGGGTGCGCGGCAAGGAACTGATGTCGCTCGAGCACGCCGTCCATCGCCTCACGGCCCAGCCTGCCGATCTTTTCGGCATCAGGGATCGCGGCCGCCTCGCCGCGGGGCTCGCCGCGGACATCGTGATCTTCGATCCGCGCACTGTCGGCTCGCCTGAGCGGCCGGTCCGGCGGCAGGACCTGCCCGGCGGCGGCAAGCGCTTCGTCATGCCGTCGAGCGGCATTGTCTGGACCATCGTCAATGGCGAAGTCACCTATGCCGAAGGCGTTCTGACCGGCGCACGGGCGGGGCAGGTGCTGTACAGCTGAGAGGATCACCGGCGTCCGGCGCTCATCGCGCCGGCAAGTACTGGCGATACCAGTCGGTCGCTTCGCGCATGAGCTGATCGAAGGCCGGCTTTGCGTAGACCTCGTAATGGCCGAAGCCGCGGAGTAGGACGAGCTTCTTCGGCTCGCCAGCGCGGGCATACATCGCCTCGCTCTCCTGCGGCGGCACCAGTCGGTCGTCGTCCGTGGTGATGAGGAGAAGCGGCCGCGGCGCGATCCGGTCGACGACCCATTCCGGATTGAAGCCGAGCGTGTCGTCGACGAACTCCAGCGGCAACTCGGTCACCGCCGCTGGATTGTTGCGCCGCGCCGCTGCGCCGAGCTCGAGAGACTGGCGGTCCGGCAGCAGGATCTGGTTGCGGTCGGCAAGCTCCGATACGCCGGTCAGCGCGCGCTTCACCCGATCCGCGGCGGCGCGGGCCAGCAGGTCGTGGTATTCGTCCGGGCGCCGCACGCTGCGCATCCAGCGCGTTCCGTTGCCGATACCGACGACGGCAACGACGCATTTGACGCGCGGGTCGATGGCGGCGACCCAAATGACTGTGGCACCCCCATAACTCGTACCATAGATGCCGAGACGCTCGGCATCGACCTCGGGCTGCGCGCCGAGAAAGGTCAGCGCGGCCTGCACGTCGGCGACGCGGCTATAGGGCGCCAATCGGCTCTTAGGGCCCTCGCTGTCGCCCCAGCCCTTGTAGTCGAAGGTCAGCACGACATAGCCCGCCGCGGCGAGCACGGCGGCATTGTCCGGCAAATAAATCGTCCGGATGCCGGTATAGCCGTGGCAGAGCACGATGCCGGCGCGGCGCTCGTCCGGTTTCAGATCCGGGGGCAGGAACAGATCGCCAGCGAGCTTCACCCCTTCGCTGTAAAAGCTGACCCGTCTCGACATGGCTTCCTCCCCTCGGTTTTGCTCATGTTCTCGTGCATCCCCTGCTGCCCCCAGCATCGGTGACTTTAGGTATTATGCTGGTCGACCCCCTTCCTGCGGGGAAAGCATCTGGCGCACCCTCGCGCCAAGAGCCGACCAGGAGAACGGCTTGCCCAGCAACTCGACATCGGGATCGAGCCGGCCCTGGTGGACGATAGCGTTGCGCGCATATCCGGTGGTGAAGAGCACCTTCAAGGAGGGTCGGATGCGCAATGCGGCATCCGCGACCTGCCTGCCGTTGAGCGTGCCGGGAAGCCCGACATCGGTGAAGATGAGCTTCACCTCGGGTTCGCTTTCGACGAGCCGCAAGGCCGCGGCCCCGTCGGCGGCGGTGAGCACGCGATACCCCAATTGCTGAAGCACTCCGGCGCTGTAGGCGCGGACATCGTCGTCATCTTCGACGACGAGGATCAGCTCACCATGGGCTTGAGGCGCGATCGCTTCGGTTTTCCCGGGGATGTCGAGCGCGGTCGCCGCCGAGCGGAAGCGCGGAAGATAGATCTTCACGCTCGTTCCCTGTCCGGGCTCGGTATAGATCTTCACGTGACCGCCCGACTGCCGGACGAAACCATAGACTTGACTGAGGCCGAGGCCCGTGCCCTGGCCGGCCTGCTTGGTCGTAAAGAAGGGCTCGAAGGCTTTCTCGGCGACCTCCCTGCTCATGCCAAGCCCGCTGTCGGAAACCGCGATCATGACATACTGGCCGGGGGTCACATCTTCGTGCGCGGCGGCGTAGTTCTCGTCGAGAAAACCATTCGCCGTCTCGAGCGTCAGCGTTCCGCCGCTGGGCATCGCGTCGCGCGCATTGAGCGCGAGGTTGAGAATGGCGTTTTCCAACTGGTTCGGATCGGCCATCGTGCGCCAGATCCCACCGGCCAGGATCGTCTCGACCGCGATCGCTTCGCCCAAGGTGCGGCGGAGCAGCTCGGACATGCCGGCGACCAGCTTGTTCGGGTCGACGGATATCGGGTCAAGCGGCTGGCGGCGGGAAAACGCGAGGAGTTGCTGCGTGAGGAGAGCGCCGCGTTCGGCCGCGCGCGACACGGCATCCGCCGCGCGCTGCACCCCGGGGTCGTTTCGCGAAATATCCGCGCTGGCAAGCTGCTGCCGCAGCATGTCGATATTGCCGAGCACCACGGTGAGAAGATTGTTGAAGTCATGGGCGATGCCGCCGGTGAGCTGTCCAACCGCCTCCATCTTCTGCGCCTGGCGCAATTGCTGCTCGATCCGCTGCCGTTCCGTGACGTCGCGCAGAAAGGCCAAAGCGCCGATGACCGAACGGTCGGATGCGTAGAGCGGCGCAAAATCGGCGTCAAAGCTTCCGCCGCGGCCGGTCCTGGGAAATCGGAACGCCCGGTTGTGGATCGAGGTCTTTTTGCCGTGCAGGGCATCGCGCCACGCGATCTCGACGGGGCTGCCGACGAGGTCGGGCCGAAGGGCGAAGAGGTTTCGGCCCAGGACGACACCGCGCGGCACGTCCGACAAGGCCTCCATGGCGCGGTTCCAGATCGTGCAACGAAAGCCGGCATCGACGGCGACGATGCCATCGGTGCTGCTGTCGGCGATAAGCTGCGAGAATTGCTGGGCGTGGTGCACCGCCTCTTCGGCGCGCAGCCGAGCGGTGACATCGATGACGGTACTGATCGAACGGACGAAGTCGCCGTTGCTGTCGCGCTCGATCGTGCTCGATATGAAAGCCTCGACGATCTCCCCCGACTTTTTGCGGTAGCGCAGATGCGCGTCCTGGAGCTCGCCGGGCGGGACAATCTCTCCCCAGGGCTGGGGTCGGTCCAAGGCGGCGCCGCCATCCTCGAACTCGGTGATGGATCGCCCGACCACTTCGGTGCGCTCGCGGCCGAAAAGCTCGAGCCAGCTCCTGTTCACGTCGATGACGCACCAATTCTTGTCCAGGGCATGCATGGGCACGGGGGCGTTGCGGAACAGCGCGCGCTGACTGGCCTCGCTCTCGCGCAGCGCCGCCGTGGCGTGCTCGGCGCGGTCCAGCGCGTCGGCCTCGCCGCGGGCGCGCCGGATCACGACAAGCGCGGTCAGCACCAGTGCCGCGGCGCCGGCCGCCGCCAAGGCGGCGAAAGCGGCGAGGCTCGGGTACCAGTCGCGCAGCACGGCTTGCTTTTCGACGGCGTAGAGAATGTAGACGGGATAGTCGCGAAGCTTTCGATAGCCGGTGATGCGGGCGATTCGGTCGACCGTCGAAACGGTGTCGAGCGTTCCTGCCTCCGAGGTCTGCAGTCGCTCGATGGTCCGATCGCTGTAGCGGGGCGGACTCCCGTCGCTGCCGCGCATATCGATTTCCGGAAACCGTGCCAGGACCGTTCCATCCTGCCTGATGAGGCTCACCGTCTCGCCCGGGGTGGCCACGCCTTTGCGGAATTCGACGAAATTGCGCGGCGCCAGGAAGAGAACGGCGACGCCGCGGAACGCGCCATCGGATCCCGAAACGCGCCGGGCGAGCGTGAGAACGGCGCGGCCAGTGACGGGATCGACCAATGGTCCGCCGAGAACCGGCAACGCGCTATCGCGTGCCGCAGTGAAATAAGGCTGATCGGTTATCGCCCCCGTCGGCGCCAAGCGCGCCAAAGCGGGATCGCGTAGCGCGCGGAGTTGAACGACGCCGTCCTGATCGGCGAAAATCGCCCCGGAAATGCCGTCGACGCGAGCGGTGACGCGCTCCAGAAATTGTTGGCCCTCGCTCGCATGAGCGAGGATGTCCGGCCACGATCGGCGCGAGAGCGCGTCGTCGATCTGCGCCAACACCAACGCGTCGGAGTCGATGACTCGTTCGGCCTGCGCGAGCACGAGATCGCTGATGCGCATGACATCGCGGCGCGCCTCGCGCTCGACGCGATCCCAGCTCCACCACGCCATCGCGATGACCAGCAGCGCCGGCCCAAGCAGCGCAGCGATGATGAGCGTTCGATAGGAGCCGTAAGAGTGGCGCATGTCAGCGGACCGGAAGTGTCTTCGCTTCACCTGCGCTTCGTACGCTTCGGCAGCCGCGCGTGGTTAGCATCGCGTGATTGTATCGAAGAGGGGCGGTACCCGCCATCCAGCGAAAGACCCAGGTATGTGATCAGTTTGGGCTGAGCGCCCCTTGCAAAGGCGATCTCGGTGGCTGAGGAACCTGACGGCAAAGGGCAAACGCCTGGGTCGCGTGACCGGGCGCAATGCGCAACTGCCGCGGGCGTCAAGCCTCGGGATAGAGGCCACGCACCCGGCCGAAGAGCCGCGTGAGGCCGAGCAGCGCCGCGATATTGGGCATGGGTTGTTTGAGCCGCAGACCGATCTCGTACACGGACGAAACGATGGCGTCGAGCTCGATCGGCCTCCCCGCTTCGACATCCTGAAGCATCGAGGTCTTGACCGCGCCGAGCCGGGCGGTGATGGCGTGGCGATCCTCGGCGCTCTGTTCGATGCGGCAACCGAGACGTGCGCCGATGGCGGCGACCTCGCGCATCGCCG
Source organism: Alphaproteobacteria bacterium (assembly GCA_030039975.1). Lineage (GTDB taxonomy): Bacteria > Pseudomonadota > Alphaproteobacteria > ATCC43930 > CGMCC-115725 > DAHUYF01. The sequence continues at coordinate 6,549 of JASHUO010000243.1, read as the reverse complement.
CGGAGCAGAAGTCGCGCACCAGCGGGTCCGCCAGCACGCGGTCCATGCTAGCGCCGGTGATCGCGCTCACCGGATTCATCGTCATGTTGCCCCACAGCTTGTACCAGATCTCGCGCCGGATATCGGGCGAATGCGTGACCTGGAAGCCGGCCTGCGCCAACCGGCGCGCCACCGCTTCAGCGCGTTCGCTCTGGCCGCCGCGGGGTTCGCCGAGGATCAGCCCCTCGCCCATGTGGTGCTGTACGAGCCCGGGCTCAGAGGTGGACGCGCTGGCATGCACGACACAGCCCAGCACCTGCTCGAACGGGACCGCCGCAGCGATGAACCCGCCGGGGTCGATGCTCTCGAGCGTGCCGCCGGGAAATTCCGCCACGCCTTCGCAGAACCACCAGGGCACGCCATTCATCGCCGGCATCACGAGCGTTTCCGGCGCGAGCAGGGGCGCAATGCTGCGGGCGACCGAAGAGAGCGCCGGGCCCTTGACGGCGATGACGACTAGATCCTGCGGCCCGAGTTCGGCCGCGTTGTCACTGGCCCGCACCGGGGTCTGAATGAGGCCGTTCGCGGTGTTGAGGCGCCAGCCATGCCGCCGCAGCGCTGCGAGCGTTGCGCCGCGCGCCAGCGCGCTGATCTCGGTGCGCTCTGACGCCGCGAGCTTCGCGCCGATGAAGCCGCCGACCGCGCCGGCGCCGATGATGCAGATTTTCCTCATGAGGTTTTCCTGCTCTCGCTTCATAGCGAATGACCAGGCCATCGCGCAAAACCTGAACGTTCGAGGCATGCCGTGAAGTGTCGGCACAATGGCCGCCATACGACGATTGAGCTAGCTCGACAGCGGCTCCCGGGCATAGTATTTGCCCGTGAGCACCGACGCCACGGCAAGCCGATTCAAGGTGGGCGACGTCCTCTTCCGCGAGGGCGATGCCAGCGACTGCGTCCTCCGGGTCAGAAGCGGCGAGATCGAGGTCCTGAGAGAGGTCGGCGACGCCTCGGTTTTGCTCGGCCGCGTGAAAGGGGGCGAGTGGCTGGGCGAGATGGGCGTCATCGAAAATCGCGTGCGCAGTGCCACGGCACGCGCCGCGACGGATGGCGAAGTCGAGATCCTGACGGCGGAGCGGTTTCTCGATCGGATCAGCAGCGATGCGACGCTTGCGCGCGATCTCATTCTGCGGCTCAGCATCAGGCTGAGAAGCATCGAGGATAAGATCGCCGGCGATCTCGTGAGTTTCTCGCAGGGCCGCGGCTTGGCCCGGCGCGGTGCGGCCGCTCCGGATGACGCGATCGCCGCCGATGCCAGGGTTTCGCTCACGGCCGCGACCGACATGCTGCGCGCGGAGATCGGCGGCGCGCCCATCGCCATCGGCAAATTGCCCTTCGTGGTCGGACGCGCCGTGGCCGCAGACGAGGCGCCGCCGCTACGCCGGCCCGACCTCGTGATAGAGGACCGGAAGCCGCTCCGCCTGTCGCGCCAGCATTTCATGATCGTGCGCAATGGCGGCCAGCTGATGGTATCGGATCTCGGCAGCACGCTCGGGACGCTCGTGAACGGCCAGGCGATCGGTCATCACTTCATGAAGGACGCCGCGTCGCTGCATCGCGGCGACAACCAGATCATCGCAGGCGGCGCGGATTCGCCCTTCGCCTTCTCGCTCTCCGTCGGTTAACCGCACCGCGCGGCGCCGCGTCAATGGCGACCGGGCGACGATTGTGGGGGAGACGCGGCCTGCGGCGACCTTCTCGGCCAGCTTCTCCCCTCGCTAACTCGTCGGGCTTGAAATCAATCGCATATCACGACGCCACGCTAACCTTCGGTTAAAGGAGGTGGGAGAGCATGGCAGCGCGACCGCAGGAGAGGCGGGATGGGCATGCTCACCACGAGGGAGAGACGAGAAGCGGGGTGGATTCTCGCCATCTGCGCAATTCCATTTGGGCTTTATGGTTGGGCGATTTTCATCGCGACATTCGATCATGACGGCGTGATCGCGCCCCATTACAACGCGCCCGGTTCGGATTTTATCGCATTTTACCAAGCGGCAAGGTCGTATCTCCGGGGTAACCTTTCCGTCATCTATGACGGAACGCGCTTTACCGCGCTGGAGAATGAGACGTTCGCTCACTGGCTTTCGCAGCCTCTGCCCTTTCACCCCTGGATCTATCCGCCTCATTTCCTGCTGCTGGTGGTGCCATTCGGCTTTTTACCGTTCGGTATCTCCTATGCGGCCTTCGTCTCGCTCAGCCTCGCCGGCCTGATCTGGGCGACCTTGTGCTATGCCCCAGCCGTCGATAAGCGGCTGCTCATCGCCTCTGTTCTGCTCTGTCCGGCCAGTTCCTTGACGGTGCTCGCCGGGCAGAACGCCCTGCTGATCGCCGCCCTTCTCATCGGCGGCATCGCCCTGTTGCCCCGACGGCCGATTGCGGCGGGTGTCCTCTTCGGACTGATGACGGTCAAGCCGAGTCTCGGTCTCATGCTGCCAATCGCACTGATCGCGTCAGGCCAGTGGCGCGCCGTCGCAGCCGCAACAGCCACAGCCCTGATTCTCGCGGCCCTCAGCCTCATCGTGTTCGGAGCGGAGGCATGGATAAGCTGGCTGCGTTTCTTCCTTCCTACCGCCGCGGCAGATTACACACAGTGGGAGCAATCGGGGCAGCTTTGGGGCATCAGCGTCTATGCCGGCATTGCCGCGATCGGGGCATCGCATGCCACGGCGTCGGCGGTCCAGGCTATGGCCATCGTGTTGGCAGGTAGCGCCGTGTATCTGGCCTTTTCGCGACCGCTTGACACCGATCGCCGCTTGATGGTCCTCTGCGCCGCCACCATTTTGGCTGCGCCGCACGTGTCGCCCTACGACACGGCGGCACTGGGAATCGCTGCAACGCTCTACGGACTCCGAATGATCCGGGAGGGCTCGACGGCAGTCGCGCCAAAGCTCGCTCTGATGCTCTGGCTGGCCGCTCTCTTTGGTCCTCCACGGGCGAGCTTGGTCGCGCTCATCGTCCCGTTGTTCCTGGCCGGTGTCATAGGCCTGATCTTCTGGCAGGCGAGCATCTTCGCGAGCGAGCGGCACGGCGCCGCTCAGGGCTGAAAAGCCTGATGCCGCAGTGTCAAAACCGACCGTCGGAGCGCGGAAGCTTTTCGATCGGTTCACCGAGCCGTCGGCGATGACCGACCGGATCGCTCCGTCGAGATAAGTTACACGCCAATCGCCTGCTTGATGCGTTCTGCCGTCAACGGCAGCTCGCGGATGCGGATTCCGGCGGCATCGGCGAGCGCATTGGCGATGGCGCCGGCGGTCGGGCCCTGTGTGGCTTCGCCGGTTCCGAGAAAGGGCTGGCCCGGCCGGTCGATGACATGCACCTCGACACTTTCCGGCACGGCGGAAAAGCGCAGGATCGGATAGGAGCTCCAATCGCGGCTGGTGATGCGCGTGCGGTCGAAGCCGACGCTTTCATACAATGTCCAGCTCGAGGATTGCAGGATGCCGCCTTCGATCTGGTTGCGGATGCCGTCGGGATTGACGGCCTCGCCGCTATCGGTTGCGGCGACGGCGCGGATGACGCGCAGCCTTCCGGTCTCGTGCTCGAGCGCTGCCTCGACGGCGACCGCCGCATAGGCGCCGAGATTCTTGTATCGGGCGAAGGCGAAGCCGCGGCCCCGGCCAGGCTGCCGCCGATAGTTCGACCAGCCAAAGCGCTCGGCGGCCAGCGTGATCACGTCGCGTGCGCGCGGATCCTCGAGATGGCGCAGCCGGAACGCGACGGGGTCGGCCTTGGCCGCCAGCGCCAGCTCGTCCATGAAGCTCTCGATGGTAAAGACGTTCATATAGGCGCCGAGGCCGCGCAGCGCCGAGACGCGCAGCGTCATCGCCGGCACGAAATCGTAAACGATATCGGCGAAGGGGATGGTGTAGAGCGGCAGCGCGTTGCGGTCGCCGCCGCCCTCGGGGAGCGGAATGGGCTTCGGCACCGGCAGCGCGACCGGTTGCGCCAGATGCCAGGCCGGCATGAGATTGCCCGCGGTGCCCGGCCGCGTCGAATGCTCATTGCTGCGCACCCGATAGTGCCATTGCGCGATCTTGCCCGCCGCGTCGAGCCCGGCGCTCACCTCGGTCAGCATGGCGGGGCCGTAGGGCTCCCAGCTATGCTCCTGCTCGCGCATCCACTGCACGCGCACCGGCCGGCCGGGGAAGGCCCGGGCCAGGAGCGCGGCATCGGCCGCGGCATCGTCGGCCGCATTGTGGCCATAGCAGCCCGAGCCCTGGACCTGGATGCAGCGCACCTTCTCCGGCGCCAGCGCCAGCAGCTCGGCCACGGCCGCGCGCAGCGGAAAGACGCCCTGGGTGTGCGTCCACAGCGTGAGGGCATCGTCGCGAAACAGGCCCACCGCGCAGGAAGGGCCGATCGAGCCATGCATCTGATAGGCGCGCCGATAGCGCGCCGCAACGCTCTGAACGGGTGGCGGCGGTGAACCGCTGTCCTGCCGCACCGGGATCAGCTGCGAGGGCTGGCGCGCGAGATAGCTGAAGAGCTCGTCCTCTGTCGGCAAGGTCGGCGTCTCGTCCCATTGCGCGGCATCGGCGAGCGCGCGCATGGCGGCGATCGCCTGGTATTCACGCTCGGCGATGACGGCGAGATAGCTGCCGTTGCGCACCACTTTGAGCACGCCCGGCATCGTCTCGACCGGTGCGCTATCCACCGCTTTGAGCGTCGCGCCGTAGGAGGGCGGCCAAACCACGCGTGCATGCACCATGTCGGGGAGGCGCAGATCCTGCACGAAGGCGACGCCGCCCGTCACCTTGGCCGGGATGTCGATGCGCGGCCACGGCTTGCCGATGAGACGGTGGTTCTTGGGATCGATGAGATCGGAGCGGGGCGCCGCCCGCACATGGAGGATCGCGCCCGCGACCAGCTCGCCATAAGCGACGCGCCTGCCATCCTCGGCGATGACGGCGCCGCCCTCGGCTTTGAGCCGCTCTGGCGCCAGCTGGAGCCGGTCGGCGGCCGCCTTGACCAGGATGGCGCGCGCCTGGGCGGCGGCGTTCATGATCGCCGTGCCGCTGTCCTGCATCGAATGGCTGCCCGCGGTGAAGCCTTCATTGGGCGTGCGCGCCGTGTCCGCCGTCACCAGATGGATCGTCGCGGGTTCGACCACCAGCTCCTCGGCGGCCAGCTGGATCAGCGCGGTTGCGATCCCTTGGCCGAGCTCGGCCTTGCCGGTGAAGACGGTGATCGCGCCATCGGCATCGATGCGGATCCAGGCATCGAGCATCGGCTCCGTCTTGAGGCTGCCGGGGAGCGGCGGCGCCGCTGCCCCCTGCACGGTTTGCGCCAGCAGCACGCGCGGCGCGAGGGCGAAGCTCACAATGAGGGCGCCGCCGGCGAGAACGCGGCGGCGCGACGGCCGCGCAGCGAGAGCATCGATCATGGCCGCGCCTCCGTCGGATTCTGTGCCGATGCGGTCCGCATCTCGTTGCTCGCGCGGCGGATCGCCCGCAGGATCCGCATATGGGTGCCGCACCGACAGAGATTGGGCTCCATCGCGGCGCGGATCTCGCCATCCGAGGGTGAAGGGTTGCGCTGCAGCATCGCTTGCGCCCGCAGGATCATGCCGGCGATGCAATAGCCGCACTGTGCCGCCTGCTCGGCGATGAAGGCACGTTGCAGCGGCCCGGGATTGTCCGCAGTGCCGAGCCCTTCGACCGTGGTGATCTTGCGTCCCTGCAAGGCCGCCACCGGCGTGAGGCAGGAATAGATCGCCTCACCCTCCGCCATCACCGTGCAAGCGCCGCATTGGCCGAGACCGCAGCCGAATTTCGCGCCGTTGAGCCGAAGCTCGTCGCGCAACACGTAGAGCAGCGGCGTTGCAGGATCGACATCGACCCGATGCGGCGTACCATTGACGGTGAGCTCGATCATGATCGCTCCTTGGACTGCCGGACCGCGCGGATGCGGCTCTCGAGATCGCCCCAGGGCGGCGTCCCGCTGTGTTGAGCGCGGAGATAGCTGAGCAGCGCCGCCAGCTGCGCATCGGTGAAGGCGCCGTCGAAGCGCGGCATCCACGGCCCGCGCTCGCCTTCCATCGGGCGAATGCCATCGAGGACGATGAAGATCGCGTCGGCCGGGTCCGGCGCGCCGATCGCCGTGCTGTGCCGGAGATCGATGCCGTGCGGCGGGACCATCGGCGAGATGCCGGTATGGCAGTTTGCGCAGGCCCCTTCGAACAGCGTGGCACCCAAATCCGCCGGGCTGGCGCTGACCGTCTCGGTCGGGAGCGGCCGTGCATTCGTCGGCATGGCGGGGGCGGGCGCCGGCTTCGCGGCGCCGGGCCCTTCGAGCGTCGCGACATAGGTCGCGATCGCCTCGACATCCGACGCGCTCGCCCGCGCCAGGTCGCGGGTCACCGGGGCCATGGGACCCGCCGCGGCGCCATGCGCGGCGTCCCAGCCCTGGTGCAGATAGCGGAAGAGCTGCGCCTCGCTCCACGGCAGCGGCGCGGGCGAAGCGGCGGTGAGCGCTGGCGCGCTCCAACCTTCGGCCGTGCCGCCGGCAAAG
>JASHUO010000242.1 GCA_030039975.1 Alphaproteobacteria bacterium | reverse complement strand
CTCGGCTGAGTCGAAATTCGGATCCAGGAATCTGTTGTGATAATCGGTGTACCCAATGCCGAAGGTCTGGTCGAGGAGCCCGTCGAAACTCGCGAGATGCGCAAACGTCCGCGTGAAGAGCTGGCGCGACATCGTGTCATCCGGGAGCGGCTCAGGAACGGTGTTCTGCGTCTGGAGCGTGTAATCGACGTACCGTGCGACGAAGCCCAGGTCGAAATTGTCGGTTATCTTGAGCCCGAGTTTGGTCGTGCCGGTCAGGTTCTCATAGGAGTCGTCGTTATAGGGTATTCCGGGCGGAACGAGATTCGGCGGCGTCACGGGTGTCGCGCCGGTATCGAAATGAGCGAAGTTGAAAACGTAGCTCAGCGGGCCCTGCGAGCCGCTGGCGCCGACGGTCTGGTTGAACGTGTCGAACGACCCGCCGTCGACGCTACCTGTAAGCTTCAAGGGCCCGGAGCCCGATTTCGTAATGATATCGATGACGCCGCCAATGGCATCGCCGCCGTAGAGGCCGCTTTGCGGTCCGCGCAGCACCTCGATCCGCTCGACGTCGGAGAGGAGGACATGTGCGAAGTCGAACGAGCCATCGACGGAGCTCGGGTCGCTGGCATCGATGCCATCGATCAGGACCTTGACCTGATTGGCGTTGGTGCCGCGGATATAGACATTGGCGACGCCGCCGGGGCCGCCGGTCTGGACGATATTGAGGCCCGGAACGTCGGCGAGAATGTCGGGGAGGGTAGGCGTCTGCTTTTGTGCGATGTCATCGGCGGTGATGACGGTAACACTGCTCGCGACCTCGCTGGCAGGGGTCGGCAGACGTGTCGCCGAAACGACAACGCTTGGAAGCGTGTTGTCGCTCGGCGATTCGTTCTGGGCATGAGCTTGAGCGGCCATGCCGCCACAGGCGCAAAGGCTGCACAGCACGAAGAGCACCGAACGGCGTGCTGAACTGGGCTGGTCGGACACGGGTCTGGGCCTCGCGGCAACGTGACACGTCACCACGAACCAAAGTCAGATCCCGATCCTGCCTAGAACCGGCTCCTGATCTCCATCGGGGCACCCCCGCCCAATGTGTTCGCGCGTGACCACGGCCGATGGCAGGTCTCCTGGCTCGCGGGTCCTTGCCTAGCGCCGCCTTCCCAGTTTCCCAGTGGCGTAGATAGCGCGCGGCTCGCCGCTTACAGTTGCGGGGGCAGCCACGGCATAGGTCCATTGCGCCCAGAACAACGGACCGCACCGCGTTCCCGTTTTAATCCCCGAAGGGAACCATCGCAATTACGTTATACGAGCTGCCATATGATGTCCACCAGGATCACCATACGAAGGCATGATCGATCGCCATCATCAAACTGTTTCGGCGGGGGTCACCGCGGATTTAGGAATCCGCTTACACGTTGACGCAGACTTTCTGTTCGCCAGCGTGCTCGCATGCGCCGCGATCTCGGTGGTGCTGCGCGGCTGTGGGAGGTGCCGCTGGTGCCAATGATCGCGGAGCCGCTGATGCTGGCGACCAGCGTTCTCGGCAACTTGCCGCTCAATTTCGCGAACATCATCGCGCTGCCGCCACGGGCAACATTCCCCGCTCCGGCGGGGCCGGGTCATGCCGCGGACTCGCCCAGAATCACCTCACGGACCGCCGCAGGATCGAGGCCGCGTTGGCCGATGACGACGAGACTGCCGCTTTGCTCCTCGCCGGCGCGCCAGGGGCGATCATAATAGCGCTCGACTCGGCTGCCGACGGCCTGCACGACCTGCCGCAACGGCTTGCCCGCAACGGCAAGGAAGCCCTTGATGCGAAGAATATCGAAACGGCACGCAGCTTCGCGCAGACGCGTCTCGATCTGCGCCGGGTCGGCGACCGGCGGCACATCGATCACAAAGCTCTCGAAGTCGTCGTGTCCGTGTTCCTCGCCGTCATCGTGATGGGATCGACGGGTTAGCAGGTCGTCCTCGGCGCCGATCTCCATGCCGAGAGCGACGACGGGATCGACTCTCCCGTGAGTAGTCCACAAAAGCCGCACCGTGGGCCGCAGATGGGGCCGGATTGCTGCCTCGATCCGGTCCAATTCGTCGGCCCCGACCTGATCGGCCTTGTTGACCAGTACGAGGTCAGCGCAAAGCAGCTGCTCCTCGAACAATTCTTCCAGGGGGCTTTCGTCGTGGCTGAGCGCGGGATCGGCGGCTCGCTGCTGTCGCAGCGCGGCCGGATCGGTCGCGAACCGGCCAGCCAGAACCGCCGGCGCGTCGACCACCACCAGCACGCCGTCGACCGTGACTTGCGTCTTTACTTCGGGCCAGGCGAAGGCCTGCACCAACGGCTTTGGCAGAGCCAGGCCCGATGTTTCGATGATGATATGTTCGGGAGCCGGGGTGCGGGCCAGGATCGTGGTCATTGCCGGCAGGAAGTCGTCGGCCACAGTGCAACAGATGCACCCGTTCGCGAGCTCGATCACATCTTCTTCCCGGCAGGTCGGAATCCCGCAGCCACCGATAATCGCCTTGTCGATGCCGAGACTGCCGAACTCGTTGATCAAAAGCGCCAGCCGACGGCCTCGGCTTTGCTCCAGCAGGTGCCGGATCAGGCTGGTCTTACCGGCACCGAGAAAGCCGGTAACGACCGTAGCCGGAATCTTCGAGGTCATGACAGTCTCCTTATCACCCACGTCCTGCTCGAACAGCGTTGTTCGCCGCTCCATCAAGGCGCCGCTTTTGTCTATGCTCGAGTGGAAACACGAACTTGCCGAGCGGCTTTCACCATGTTGACCAGCGCGGGCTTCACCTCCTCCCATTTCCGGGTTTTGAGGCCGCAATCGGGATTGACCCAAAGCTGCTCCGGTGCCAAACGGGCACGGGCATTCATCAGCAGGCTTACCATCTCCTCAGTGCTCGGCACGCGCGGAGCATGGATGTCGTAGACGCCCGGGCCGATCTCGTTCGGGTATGCGTAGGTCGCGAACGCATCCAGCAACTCCATCTTGGAGCGCGCGGTTTCGATGGAGATCACATCCGCGTCCATCGCCCCGATCGCGGCGATGATGTCGTTGAACTCCGAATAGCACATATGAGTGTGAATCTGCGTCTCTGGCCGCACGCCCGATGATGTCAGGCGGAAGCATTCGACTGCCCAATCGAGGTAGTGTTGCCACTCGGCGCGTCGCAGCGGCAGGCCCTCGCGCAGCGCAGCCTCGTCGATCTGGATGATCTTCGCGCCGGCCCGTTCGAGATCGCAAACTTCGTCGCGCAGCGCGAGCGCGATCTGGCGGCAGGTGTCACCGCGCGGTTGGTCGTCCCGGACGAAGGACCATTGCAGCACCGTGACCGGCCCCGTGAGCATTCCCTTCACCGGTTTGTCGGTGAGAGACTGAGCGAAGTGCCACCACTCGACCGTCATCGGCTTCGGGCGAGAAAC
>JASHUO010000241.1 GCA_030039975.1 Alphaproteobacteria bacterium | reverse complement strand
GTCGTCCGCGGCGATGGGCTGGAACAAGCCGGTCGGCAGCCTGACGGTGTTTCCCTCCGCGCTTTCATCGGCGATAGCGCCGAGGAATTCCAGGAACTGGGTCGAGCGGATGATAGTGTAGGGGATGCCGGAGCTTTTGATCAGTTTCTCCTGCGCGACCTTGGCGCGGAAATAGCCATTGTCAGACCGGTCAATTCCGACGATCGATAGTGCGACATGGTGCCGGACGCCTGCTGCGGCCTCCGCCGCCAAGAGATTGCGGCCGGAGGTCTCGAAGAATTCCAGCACCGCCTTGTCCTCAAAGGACGGCGAATTGGCGAGGTCGATCGCCACGTGGGTCCCGGCCATGGCCTCCTTGAGCCCCTCGCCGGTGATGCTGTTGACACCGCTTTTGGGCGAGGCGGCGACGACCTCGTGGCCGCCCTGGCGCAGAATGGCGACGGTCTTCGAGCCGATCAGGCCGGTGCCGCCGATGACCACGATCTTCATGGTTTAGCCCTCCCCTGTCGATGACTGGATTCCGCGATCCGCAACGCCTATGGGCTGGTGCCGTTCCGCGCTGCGTGTAAGGGGCTAGCTCAGGGACGGCTGAGTGTACTTATGGTGAAACCGGGCGACGCGCTGGACGCCCGATGAGCACCTTGCTATCCCCGCGCGGAAAGCCGTCTGGCGCATCGATGCCAAAGGGACGGGAACCGGTACCTGGAATGGAGCGCGATCGCCACGACCGAGCCGCGCGGGTTCGCGTCGGCTCTTACGAGCTCAGGAAGAAGGGTGTTTCGCGCCTCGACATGCGCGATCCCTATCATCTCGCCGTCGCCCTGACCTGGCCGCAATTCCTCGCAACCTTGCTCGCCATCTACGTGCTCGTGAATGTCGTCTTCGCGACGCTCTTTTGGCTCAGTCCGGGTTCCGTGGCCAATGCTCGGCCGCACAATTTCGCGGACGCCTTCTTCTTCAGCATCGAGACATTGGCGATGGTCGGCTATGGCGAGATGTATCCGACGACGCTGTACGGGCACGTGATCGCATCAACCGAAATCGTCTGCGGGCTCGGCTTCACGGCGATCCTGACAGGCCTGACCTTTGTCCGGTTCTCGCGCCCGCGGGCGAAATTGGTGTTCGCTTCCAACCCGGTCGTCGCCATGCACAACGGCAAGCCGACGCTGATGCTGCGGGTCGGGAACGGGCGCCTCGCCGTGCTTCTGGATGCGGTGGCAAGGCTGAACGTGCTGCTGTCCGCCACCTCCTCGGAGGGCAAGCCTTTTGCTCGTGCGCAGGAGCTGCGGCTCGAGCGGGCGCACCTTCCCGCTTTTCCCCTGACTTGGACACTCATGCATGTGCTGGACGAGCAGAGCCCCTTGCACGGCTACGATAGCGCGCGAATGATTGGGGCGCGCGCACGCTTGTTCGTGACACTCGAAGCGCGCGACCCGACGCTCGCGGCTGTGGTGCATGACATCCGCAACTATGCGGCCGAAGATATACGCTTCGGGATGCGCTATGGGGAGGCCGTGACCATGGCCGAGGACGGCGCGCCGGTCGCGGACCTGACCAGGATCGGAGCGCTGGAGCCGGATTTCGGCAACCATGGCAACCATCTGGAATCGGGTTGGACGGAGCAGGAAGAAGCACCGGAGTAGCCGCTCTAGAGCCAAATCTGACCACACGGAATCTCCTCCTTCGCCGTCCCCGCGAAAGCGCCGCGAAAGCGGGGACCCATATGTGGACGGCCCCTTGCTCGCAAGAGATGTCGGCATGGTGCGATTGGGTCGCTTGCGGCCATATGTCCGGTCTGTAACGCGGTCACGCGTGACCGCTGCCAAGATGGTTTCCGCAGCCCGAGTTCCGAACAGAGCCGCGGTATCGCATACCGCTGGGTCCCACGGAGTGTCTCAGGCCTGAGATCGCACGATCACACCATCTGCCGCGTCTCGAGCAAGCGCCAGCCCCAGCGGGAGGCGGTGGCCGCTCTCACGCTGGAAGGGTCAAGCCACGGCCATAGTGCTGTCGATGCCGTCCGCTGGCACGGTGGCGGCGTGCGTCTGGTTGTAGCGCTCGCCGCTGACCATGAGTTTCCAGGCGATGCGTGCCGTCTTGTTGGCGAGCGCCACGGCGGCCAGCTTCGGCGGCTTGCGCTGCAAGAGAGCGGCGAGCCAGGGCGAGGGTTTGGCGCGCCCCCGTCTCACCTGCTGGATGTGCGCAGTGGCGCCGACCACGAGCACGCTGCGCAGGGTTTCATCGCCGGCGCGGGTGATCCCGCCGAGCCGCTGCTTGCCCGCCGTCGAATGATCTTTTGCCGTGAGACCGATCCAGGCCGCACACATCCGACCGGAGCGGAACGCCCGCGGGTTGGGGATCTTGATCGGCAGCAGGCAGGCGCCGATCGGACCGATGCTCGGCACCTCCGCCAGCCGCCGGCTCAGCTCGTTGCCGCGATGCCAGGCCATCAGCCGGGCCTCGATCATCGCGAGCCGCGGCCCGAGCTCGGCCCACTCCTGTCCCAGCGCCGCAAACATCTCCTTTGCCAGTGCCGGAAGGCTGTCGTCCGCCGCGATGCGGGCCAGCAGGGCCTCGATCCTGGCGAGCCCCTTGGCGGCAATCAGGCCGAACTCGGCCGCATAGCCGCGGATCGTGTTGGCGAGCTGCGTGCGGCGCCGGATCAGGGCCTCGCGCGTGCCGACTAGCATCTGCGCCGACGCTTGCTCGGCGGTCTTCACCGGCACGAACCGCCGCTGCACGCGCGGTCGGCTCATCGCCTCGCAGATCGCTTCGGCGTCCGCCGCGTCGTTCTTGCCGCGCACTACGTAGGCTTTCACGTATTGCGGCGGCACCAGCACCACCGCGTGGCCGAGCTTCTGCAGTTCCCGCGCCCAGTAATGGGCACCGCCGCACGCCTCCATCCCGATCGTCGTGCGCTCCAGTTTCGCGAAGAACGGTAACACGTCTCGACGGCGCAGCTTCCGCCGCAGCACCACCTGCTCTGCCGCGTCGACACCATGGAGCTGAAAAACGCTCTTCGACGTATCTACCCCAACCCGTGTTATCCTGGTCATGGACGGCTCCCTCGAATGAGACCTGACGACCTCATTCTGGCACGTCGATGCCGTCGGGGCCGTCCACACCATCAGAGCC
>JASHUO010000240.1 GCA_030039975.1 Alphaproteobacteria bacterium | reverse complement strand
CGCGGCAGAAGCTGCGGTAGTGCTCCTGCACCGTGCGGTCGGCAATGGCGCGGATGCGCGCATCGAGGCGCTGCTCGAGCGCGGCGCGGCGCTCGGGCGTGTCGATCGGGTGCGCCGTCTCGATCGCCCACAGCACCTCCGCGAGCGGCTTGGCACGCGTCAGCACCTCGCGCATCGCCTCATTGCCGTGATTGAGGATCAGCGTGTCGGGATCCTCGCCGGCGGGCAGCGTGGCAAAACGCAGGCTGTGGCCGGGCTTGAGCAGCGGCAGCGCCCGGTCGAGCGCGCGCAGCTGGGCGCGCGATCCGGCGGCATCGCCGTCGAAGCACAGCACCGGTTCCGGCGAGAGGCGCCACAGCTCCTCGATCTGCAACTCGGTCAGCGCCGTGCCGAGCGGCGCCACGGCGGTGGCAAAGCCCGCGCGGTGCAGCGCGATCACGTCCATATAGCCTTCGGTGACGATCACCTCGGGCAGGCTGCCGGCCGTGGCAAGTCCGGCGCGCGCCTCGGCCCAGCCATAGAGCACGCGCCCCTTTTGGAAGAGCGGCGTGTCGGGCGAATTAAGATATTTCGGCTGGCCGTCGCCGAGCACGCGGCCGCCGAAGGCGATGATGCGCCCGCGACGGTCGCCGATCGGAAACATCACGCGGTGGCGGAAATAATCGAAGCTCGCGCCGCTCTCGGGCTGGCGCAGCAATCCCGCCTCGATCAGCAGCGGCTCGGGAAAGGAAGCGCTGAGCGCGCGCTTGAGCCCATCCCGCAGCTCCGGGGCGTAGCCGAGGCGAAAGCGGCGGATGGTGGCGAGATCGAGGCCGCGGCGCTCGAGATAGAGCCGCGCGTCGCGGCCGGCCGGGCTCTGCAGCGTCGCCTCGAAAAAGGCGCATGCGGCTTCAACCGCGCCTTGAAGCGTCGCTTGCCGCTCAACTGTCTCGCGCTCTTCGCGGCTTTGGCGCGGCACGTCGAGGCCGGCCTGGCGTGCGAGCTGCTCGACCGCTTCGGGAAAGCTGAGATTGCCCGTCTGCATGGTGAAGCCGATGACATCGCCATGCGCGCCGCAGCCGAAGCAGTGATAGAAGCGCTTGTCCTCGACGACGTTGAAGGACGGCGTCTTCTCTTTGTGAAAGGGGCAGAGGCCGACATAGTCGCGGCCGCGCTTGATGAGGCGCACGCGCCGACCAACGATGTCGGCGAGCGACAACCGCTCACGCAGCTCGTCGAGAAAGCGGGGCGGAAACGCCATCAGCTTGGTGCCCTTGCCGTGAGCCCCGCTGCGAGGCCCTGCGGTCGGCCATCAGCCCTGGCGATGCTGAAGGCGTTGGCACCAGTGTAGCGCACCGCGCCCGGCCGACAAAAGGCGCCTACCGGATGAACGGCGGCGATCGGCGACTCTGTCTTCCCGCGAACGTCCATGCGCACCCGTGCCGCGCGCGGCTTCGATGGAAGATGAGGCGCGAGTCGCGCGCGACGGCCGGCGGGCTGAATACAGTAGCGGCGGATGGTTAACGCTTCGTCAACCCTATCGCTGATCGGCGGCGAAGGCCTCGATGCGGACGCGCGCGGTCCCATCCTGGCGCATGCCCAGCGCCGAGGCAGCGGCGGCGGAAAGATCGAGGATGCGCCCGTCGCGGTAAGGGCCGCGATCATTGACCCGCACCCTCACCCGGCGGCCGTTCTCGAGATTGGTGACGCGCAGAATCGTGTTGAAGGGCAAGCTGCGATGCGCGCAGGTGAAGGCCCGCCGATCGAAGCGCTCGCCATCCGCGGTGCGCTGTCCTTGATGGCTCCGCCCATACCAGGAGGCGGTTCCTTCCTCGGTGAAGAACGGCCCCGTCGACGTGGCGCAAGCCGCGACGAGCAGCAGGAGAAGGAGCGAGAAGCGGCGCAGCGGTCGGCCCTCGGATCAAGCCTCGCCTTCAACCACAAGCGAGCCCGCCCCTAATTCAACCGCGCGGCCGCAAATGTCCATCCCCCTCTTCGGGCAATCAGCCGAGGAGACGCTTTGCCACCTGGCTGGCCTTGCCGGCATCGATCTGGCCGGCGTGACGCTCGCGCAGCGCCGCCATCACCCGGCCCATATCCTTCATGCCCTGCGCGCCAAGCTCGGCAATCATCGCTTTGACCGCGGCTTCGAGCTCGGCCTCGCCGAGCTGCTGTGGCAGAAAGCGTTCGATGATGGCGATTTCGCCCTGTTCCTTGGCGACCAGCTCGGGACGCTTGCCTTGCTCATAGAGGACGATCGAGTCGCGGCGCTGCTTGATCATGCCTTGCAGCATCTGCTGGATCTCGGCATCGCCGATGCCTTCGGACTTGCCGCGACCGCGCGCCTCGATGTCCTGCTCCTTGAGACGCGCGATGACGAGCCGCACCGTCGAGACGGTGAGCTCGTCCCTGGCCTTCATCGCCTCCTTCAGCGCATCGGTGAATCGCTGCCGCAGCATGGCTGGCTCCGCTCTCTCGCCCCCGAGTCGGTCGGACGTTACTCAAGGAGGCCGTCGATGGCAATTCTTTGTCGGAAACTAAGGGGTTGAATTCGCGAGACTTTCGCGGCGGGCTTGGCGGCTTGACGCGGTTCGTGTCAGAAGCTATCTCACGCTGGTTGTCCGCTCGCCGCCACCGGCGCGGGCGGTCCACCAGCCGAGAGATCGAGGTTTTCGCGACCGCATGACCGACGCGCCGATGTCGCACGCCTCCCCGCGCCCGCCCGGCGCCACTGCTGCATTGGTCCTGGGCGATGGCAGCGTGTTTTGGGGGCACGGCGTGGGCGCACCGGGCATCGCCGTCGGCGAGGTCTGCTTCAACACCAGCATGACCGGTTATCAGGAGATCATGACCGATCCCTCCTATGCCGGTCAAATCATCACCTTCACCTTTCCGCATATCGGCAATGTGGGCGCCAATGCCGAGGATATCGAGACGCTGACGCCGGCGGCGCGCGGGCTGGTGCTGCGCGCCGATATCACGCTGCCCTCCAATTACCGCGCGGCGCAGCATTTCGATGCCTGGCTCAAATCGCACGGCCTTCCCGGCATCGCCGGCGTCGATACGCGGCGGCTGACACGGCGCATCCGCGATCTCGGCGCGCCCAACGGCACGCTCTGCCACGCGCCCGACGGCAAGATCGATGTCGCGGCCTTGACGGCAACCGCACAGCAATGGCCCGGACTCGAAGGCATGGATCTCGCCAAAGAGGTCACCTGCCGTCAGACCTACAGCTGGGACGAGACGCGCTGGGTTCCGGGACAGGGCTATGGCCGCCTGACTCAGCCGCGCTTCCATGTCGTCGCCGTCGATTACGGCGCCAAGCGCAACATCCTGCGCATGCTGGCCTCGCATCACTGCCGGGTCACCGTGGTGCCGGCAACCGCCAGCGCCGAGGACATCCTGCGGCATCGTCCCGACGGCGTCTTCCTGTCGAACGGGCCGGGCGATCCGGCGGCGACCGGCGCCTATGCGGTGCCGGTCATCCGCGAGCTCGTCGCGACGGAGAAACCGGTCTTCGGCATCTGC
>JASHUO010000003.1 GCA_030039975.1 Alphaproteobacteria bacterium | reverse complement strand
ACCGTCGCCAAAGGCGTCAAGAGCGCCGCCGACAGCCTCGCCAAAGAGGCCCAGTCGCTCCGCCACGAGATCGACCAGTTCCTCGCCACGCTCAGGGCAGCGTGAGGGGTAGTTGTCAGTTCTCAGTGATCAGTCGCAGGTCTCTTCCAACTGAGAACTGAGAACTGACGACTGAAAACTTTGCTAGCTGACAGCTGACGGCTGACCGCTATTCTACCGCGATGACCCGTCATCGCTATCCCCGGAGCGCGCTCTTGGCCGATTACGCCCGCGCCGCGCTCGGTCTCGCGGTGACCTTGCCGCCACTGCTGCTCGTCGGTCTGTCGCCGGCGGCCGTGGCGATCTTTTCCGCTCTCGCTGTGCTCTTCGCGCTCTTTGGCGTCAGCACGCTGCTGCGCCAGCTCGGCACGCTCACCATCGATGACAGCGGCATCGCCATCACCGGCGGTTGGTCGCGCCGGATCGACTGGGCAGCGCTCACGCGGCTGCGGCTGCGCTGGTTCGCGGCGCGGCGCGACCGCAGGGCCGGCTATATGCAGCTCGTGCTGAAGGGCGGTGGGCGGCGCATCGCCGCTGACAGCCGCATCGAGGATTTCACCGCGATCGCCGCCGCCGCCGCGCGCGCGGCCACAGCGCGCGGACTTACGGTCGACGACAGCACCATCGCCAATCTGGCCGCGATCGGAGTCGTCAGTGATCAGTCGTCAGCTTTCAGTGAAAACCGACCGACAACTGAAAACTGATAGCTGACGACTCTTCTTCTACGGCACCAGCCGGTAGCCGCCGGGCTCCGTCACCAGGATCTTGGCGTTGGTGGGATCGCGCTCGATCTTCTGGCGCAAGCGGTAGACATGGGTCTCGAGCGTGTGCGTGGTGACGCCGGCATTGTAGCCCCAGACCTCGTTCAACAGCGTGTCGCGGCCGATGATCTTGTCGCCGGCGCGATAAAGGTATTTGAGGATTGCGGTTTCTTTCTCGGTGAGGCGCACCTTCTTGCGGGCGGCCTCGTCGACGAGCAGCTTCGCGGAAGGCCGGAAGCTGTAGGGACCGATGGTGAAGACGGCGTCTTCGGAGAGCTCGTGCTGACGCAGCTGAGCGCGCAGCCGCGCCAGCAGCACGTTGAGGCGAAACGGCTTGGTGATGTAATCATTGGCGCCGCTGTCGAGGCCGAGGATCGTGTCGGCATCGCTGTCGGCGCCCGTCAGCATGAGAATGGGCGCGCGCACGCCGCCGCGGCGCATCAACCGGCAAAGCTCGCGGCCGTCCATATCCGGCAAGCCGACATCGAGCAGGATCACATCGAAATGCTGCTGCTTCGAGGCGTCCAGCGCGGCCGCGCCGGTCTCCGCCTCCGCCGCCTGGAACTCCTCATGGAGCTGGAGCTGCTCGGCGAGCGAATGCCTGAGCGCCGCATCGTCGTCGACGATCAGTATCTTGTGACCCCCTGCCATCGCTCCTCCTGCGTCGCCCTCTTATCCTAGGGCGGCGCGCGCCGCTGTCGTCCCCGCCGATCAGCGCTCGACCACGACGCCATGCCAAAATGCGACATGGTCCTTGATCGCCACCGCTGCCGGCTTGGGCGAGGGATAATACCACGCCGCATCCGGGTTCTCCTGACCATCGATCACGACCGTGTAGTAATGCGCCATCCCCTTCCAGGGACAGATGGTGGTCGTGCTGCTCGCTTTGAAGTATTGGCGGTTCACCGATCCCGGCGGGAAGTAGACATTGCCCTCGACCATCTCGAAGCCGTCACTCTCCGCCAGTATCCTGCCGCGCCAGACCGCCTTGGCCATGACCCACCCCCGCTCGCTGTCGATTGCCGGCCCTCAGTCTTCAGCCGCGGCCGAGGGCTGACAACTGAAAACTGGCCGCCGCTCGTCACAGATCCCGCGGCAGGGCGAGCAAGTCGCGATGGCCGATGGTGAGAGAGAGCGTGCCGGCATCGAGCGCGGCGCGGCGCCGCTCGGCCCATTGCGCGAAATCCGCCGCGAGCTCGGGGCGCACGTCGCTCGCCGCCCGGCGCTCGGCCTCGATCACCGCGGCGAGCAGGGCGCGATGTTCGGAACCGACGCGCCAGTCGCTGGGTGCGGTGCTGACGGCGTAGCCGGCAGCGGCGAGGCGGGCGCCGAGATAGACGGTGGCGGCGCCCGCGAGCGGGGGGCCGAAACCCTTGTCGCGCTGCTGGTGCCGGGCGAAGGCTGCGTAAAGCAACCCATCCGTCGCATCTACCGGCTGCCATTGCCGCCTTCCATCGACCGCGAGCGCAGACAGCAGCGGCACGCGCCGGCGCTCGAGCGCATGCGCCAGCGCATCGATCCACGCGGCCGAGACGAGATCGGCGAACACCGAGAAGGCAAGCCCGTCGGGAGCATCGGCAAGCGCCAGCGCCGGCTCGCGCCGGAGATCGAGACGACGGGCGGCGAAGCGCCAACGCGCACCCCCGGCATGGATGAGGACGGAATCGCCGGCCTTCTCGATGCTCCATTCTTCGCGTGCCGCCCAGGCGATCTGCTCGGCCGCGCAGAAGCCGAGGAGCACCGCATCGTCGTCGATCAGGTGCCAATCCTGGTCGCCGCCGATGACCGGCGCCAGCATGCGCGCATTGGCGCCGGTGCCCGTGCCGAGATCGACGAGCCGCAGCGGTCGGTCGGTCGGTCGGCGCAAGGCCCCGGCGAAGCGGCGCGCCAGGCCCATGTCGCGTGCCGCGCGATCGAAAGGCGCGCGCAGCCGCAGCCATTCGAGACTGAAGCCGCTCATGCATCGCTCCTCGGTCGAGATCTCATCGCCGTACCCTCGCGACGCCTTTCTCTCAGATTCTCGCGACCATGGCGATCACGATTTGGAGCACGCGCCAGGGCAGGGGGCGGGTCTCGCGTGCTTCCGCCCCGGCAACGGGCGGTCGCGCGAGCCGATTCCGTCAGGCTTGCGCGAGCAGGCGGTCGAGCGCCTCGATCCAATGCCGCGTCGCGACCGGCCAATCAGGCAGCCGGGCCCCGGCCTTGGCCGCGCCCGCGGCAAGCTGCGCGCGCAAGGTCTCATTGTCCAGCACCATGCCGAGCGCACGGGCGAGCGCGCCGCGATCACCCGGCGGCACCAGCATCGCCGCCTCGACTGGCACCGTTTCGGGAATGGCGCCCGCCGTCGTACCGATGATCGGCAAG
>JASHUO010000239.1 GCA_030039975.1 Alphaproteobacteria bacterium | reverse complement strand
CTGGTACAACCAGTACACCGCCGGACGCGCCATCGACGACCAAATCGTGCTCGTCGCAGCCAGTGGAGCCTACACCCTATTCGGCGGCGACCTGGACCACGCCGACGCCATCACCGGCATCGAGCTCGCCCAGGGCGACCGCACCATCAAGCTCAGCCCGAAGCAGCTCCGGCTGCTGCCGTTCCTGCACGCGAAGAAGGCGCCGGACTTGGCCGAACGGGCCCTCGTTTTCTTCAAAGGAAGCCACGAACTCGATCCCGCGCAGCCCTGGCAGGCCCATGTCCTCGTCGCCGGGAAATCCGGGGGTGGAGCGCCGCTCTTCGCGCGCTTCACCCTCGACTACCGGCTTCCCGCCGCCTATTTGGTCAAGACCGCCGCGCCTTCAGCCGATGCGGCTGTCGGCTTCGGTGCTTCCGACCAGGGTCTGGGCTGGCGCGCGCTCTGGCGCGCCCATCCGCTCAAGATCGCCATTCTCGTCGTCGCCCTCGCGGTGCTCTCCGCCATTCTGACGCTGCAAGACCGGCTAAGCCGGAACCGGCGGTTGCACCGCTGGGTGCGCCTCGGCTTCCTCTGCTGGACGCTGGTCTGGCTCGGCTGGTACGCGGGCGCGCAGCTGACGATCGTCAATCTGCTCACGTATCTGCATACCCTGGTCACCGACTTCCGCTGGAGCTACGTGCTCGCGGATCCGCTCGTCGCGATCCTGTCGGTCTTCACGCTGGCCGGCTTGCTGGTTTGGGGGCGGGCTCCGTTTTGCGGGTGGCTCTGCCCGTTCGGCGCTCTGCAGGAACTCGCGAACACCGTGGCGCGCCGCGTACGCCTGCGGCAGCTCGATATTCCCGAGGCGGTGCACCGGCGGCTGATCTGGCTGAAATACCTGTTGTTCCTCGGCTTGGTCGCGGCGTCGTTCCTCTCCTGGAATCTCGCCATGGCCGGCGCAGAGGTCGAGCCGTTCAAGGCGGCGATCATCCTGCGCTTCATGACCGAGTGGCCGATGGTGGCCTATGCGCTGGCGCTGATCGCCGCGAGCCTCTTCGTCGAGCGCTTCTATTGCCGCTTCGCATGCCCGCTGGGCGGCGGCCTCGCCCTTCTTGGCCGCCTTCACATTTTGGCCCCGCTCAAGCGCCGGCAGGAATGCGGCTCGCCCTGCCATCTCTGCGAAAACCTGTGCCCGGTGGGCGCGATCAAGCGCACCGGCGCGATCGACTACAGCGAATGCTTCTACTGCCTTGATTGCCAGGTGACGTACTACGACGACGCGACCTGCCCGCCGCTGGTTTGGCGTCGCCGCCGCGAACGAGACGAAGGCGGCAGCCTTGTGCCGGGAGCGGCGGACGCAGCGAAAGGGGCAGCGCAATGAGCGCAAGAGCGCCTCTTCCAACTTCCCCGAAACTTTCGCGTCGGCGCGTCACGCTGATGCTCGGGGCGGTAGGCGGCATGCCCTTGCTTTGCGCCGGCGATGGGTCTCGCCAGGAGGTCCCCCTCTGGCGCTGGGATGGCAGCTCGCTCGGATCGCCGTCGCGGCTGCTGCTCTATCATCCCGACCGCGCGGCCGCGGCCCACATCGTCAGACGCTGCGCGGCGGAGATCGATCGCCTGGAGTGCGCTTTCGCCCTCTATCGCGCCGACAGCGAGATCGCCCGCCTCAATCGCGACGGCCGCCTCGCAGCTCCCTCGCAGGAGCTTTTGGAGGTCCTATCGCAAGCCCAGCGATTTGCCGAGCTAAGCGACGGCGCATTCGATTTCACCGTTCAGCCGCTCTGGAACCTCTATGCCAGCCATTTCTTCCGTCCCGGACCGCCCCCTTCTGAGGGGCCCCCGGCCCGGGCGATCGGCGATGCCTTGAAGCGTGTCGACTGGCGAAACGTGGAGGTGACCGCGAAGCGGATTGTACTCGGGCGTCCCGGCATGGGCCTAACCCTCAACGGGATCGCCCAGGGCTACGTCACCGACCGGGTCATGGATGTCCTGCGGCGGCACGGCTGCGAGCACACCCTAGCCGACATGGGACGAAGCGAGATCAAGGCCGGAAAGCCTCACCTTGACGGTGGACCGTGGCGGATCGGCCTGACCGATCCGCGTCACACCGACGCCTTTGCGCGCCGCCTCGACCTCCAGGAGACCGCGCTGTGCACTTCAGGCGGCTACGGAACCATATTCGAACCCTCGGGCCGCCACCACCACCTGTTTGATCCTCGGTCCGGCAGGAGCGCCAGTCACTTCATCGCCGTCTCGGTGCTGGCGCCCAGCGCCACGATCGCCGATGCGATGTCGACCGCCCTCTACGTCACGCCGCCCGAACGGACATCGTCGCTGGTGGCGGCGTTTCCGGGCGCCCGCGCGTTGATCACCCATCCCGACGGTAGCGTCGTCGAAGTGTCGGCCTGACGACGCGCAGCGCCGGCGTTTCACGCCGCTCGCAGATTGTCAAGCAGAGACCGAAGGTATAGGCTTCTGCTCCTACCAAAATCGCAGAGGAGGTCCGCGCGCATCTTGCAGAGGGGGTCCGCACGCACCTTAGTGTGTCACTAAGCACTAGGGAGGAACGACATGGCGAGTTGGCTCAGTGAACGAGAACAGCGCCTCGTCTCAGGTGCTGAGACGGCGTCCGCCGCGACGCCGATCCCGACGCAGGTGGTCTCGAACGGCGAATACCTTCCACCGCCCCAGACCGAAACGCAAAAACGCCTTGAGCGCCGGATCTACGAGCTCGCCGACATTCACGGCAAGCGCCTGGGATTGGGACGTCGGCAGTTTCTGCGCACCGGCTGCGGCATGGCGGCCGCCTTCGTCGCCATGAAAGAAGTCTTTGGGGTCAACGTTTTCCAGGTCGACGAAGCGGAGGCGCATGAGCCCGAGTTGATGCTGGCGAGGGCGCAAGCCCTGGCCGGACAGTTCATCTTCGACGATCAGACTCATTTCGTCCGCGACGACTTCGACCACAAAGAGCTGCTTGGCCTCGGCGAATTCGCAGCTCAGCACTGGAACCCAAAGTTGACCGAGGGCGGGCCCCTCACTCTCGCCCGCTACAAATTCCAGAGCTACGTCAAAGAGATCTTCTACGACAGCGACACGAACATCGCGCTGCTCAGCGGCGCGCCGTTCGACGATCCCACCTGGTGGCTGCTCTCGAACGAGCAGATCGCCCGGGCGCGCGACATGATCAACGATTTCGCGGGATCCCGGCGCATGCTGGCCCACACCGTGATCACGCCGAAGCAGCCCGGCTGGGAGGAGGAGGTCGACAAGGCGATCGAGGTCTACAAGCCCAATTCCTGGAAGTCCTACACGATCGGCGATCCGCTCGCGCCGTCGAAGTACCCCTGGCGGCTCGACGACGAGAAGGTGATGTATCCCTTCTACGAGAAGGCGGTGAAAGCCGGCATCACGACGATCTGCATTCACAAGGGCCTTCTGCCGCCCGACTACGAAAAGTCCTTCGCCAATGTGTGGCAGTATGCGACCGTCGACGACATTCCCAAGGCCGCCAAAGACTGGCCGCAGATGAAGTTCGTCGTCTACCACTCCGCGCTGCGCCCCTTCCTGGAGCTGCCGGATCAGGCCTGGGCGGAGTTCGAGGCCTCCGGGCGCATCAAATGGGCCAGCGACCTGGCCGACATCCCCTCAAAGCACGGCGTCACCAATGTCTATGGCGAGCTCGGCACCTCTTTCGCGAACTCGGCGGTCACCAATCCGAGGTTCGCGGCTGCGCTCGTCGGCACACTGGTCAAGGGATTAGGTGCCGATCACGTTGTCTGGGGCACCGACACCCTATGGTACGGCTCGCCGCAGTGGCAGATCGAAGCGATGCGCCGTCTCGAGATCCCTGAAGACATGCAAAAGAAGTACGGCTTCGCCGCGCTCGGCGGGGCCAACAGCGCGACCAAGCAGATGATCTTCGGGGGCAACTCTGTCCGCATCTACGGCATCACCCTCAAGAGCGCGGCGAACACGCCGATGCCCGCCTATTCGAAGGACCGGCTCGCCGAGCTGAAGACGCAGTACCAGCTCGCCGACGCAAGGCCGACGAACCTGCGCTACGGCTACGTTCGCACGGCGTAACCCTCGTGGGGCGGGGGCCCGACGAGGGACCCCGCCCACGTGATCTCCCGACGAGCGCCGCGGGCCCCGCCGTCGGGCGGGCGGGGCAACTTGCACTGGGGAGGATGATGCGCAGGCCGCTGGAAGCCCCCGCCCGCCCGACCTCTCGGCCGGGCGTTCCGCGCGTTGACGACGAACGGGCGCTTCCGTTCGCCGGCGTGGCCGGTGTCTGAGGGCGAATCGGCGTCCGGACACGCCGCCGGCGCTGCGTCGGCGGGTCGACTGCCGCTCGACGGCATCCGCGTCCTC
>JASHUO010000238.1 GCA_030039975.1 Alphaproteobacteria bacterium | reverse complement strand
GACGCAAAGCCCAGCAGGATGCCGAAAACGACGAAGGGCAAGAGCCCCAGCGCGCCGGCAATGCGCAGATGCGTCGCCATCACCGTCTGCACCAGGAAGGTCGGCTGCAGGCCGTAATAGAAGCGGGTGACGAAAGTGGCGGCTCCGGTAGCGATGGTGACCGGCAGCAGCGTCCGCGCGCTGATCTCCGGCATCATCAGCTCGATGGCGAAGACGATCGAGCCGAGGGGCGCGTTGAACGCTCCGGCGAGGCCGGCCGCGGCGCCGGCGGCCACCAAGGTCATGCGCTGCCATTGCACGAGGTTGAACAGCCGCGAGGTGCGCGAGGCGAGCGCGGCGCCGATCTGCACGATTGCCGCCTCGCGCCCGACCGAGCCGCCGCTGGCGCTTTGAACACCGGCGGCGAAGGATTTGGTGAAAGCGGAGATCGTCCGCACCCGGCCTTCGCGGTAGTAGATGGCGTCGATGATGTCGGAGACGCCCTGGCCGCGCCGGTCCGAGGGCAAGGCGCGGATCAGCATGACCACGGCGATGCCGCCGACCGCGGGCGACAGGATCACCAAGGGGCCGAGCCAGCTCGCCGGAGTGTGCAGGTTCGGATCGTAATAGAAAGACAGCTTGCCGAGGAAGAAGAGGTTGTGGACCGCCGCGATCACGGCGCGGAACAGCACCGAGCTGCCGCCCGCGAGGATGCCGATCAGCAGGGCGATGAGCGACAGACCGGCAAGCGCGATCGGTCGCCCCTCATGTGCATGATCGGTCTCGCGCGACATGCGCCTCTACCCCTTCACCCCTGGCGCCAATACAAGACGGCAGCCGCGCCCGATCTTGGAGAGCGGCCGATCCGGTGACGCCGGTCAATGGCGACGGTGGCGGATGGTTAGGTCCGGCACCGGCCCAAAGCAACTCTAACATCCGCAATGTGGCAAGAATGCGTTGCCAAACGCAAGTCCGCGACTCGGCGGGAAGTCATGCCGATTTTTGGGGTCGAGGCGCGTCATCGGTCAAAGCCGCGCTTCGAGCGCCCCGGCCGGATGCCGCGCACCGCGGCGCTGCACAAGCTTGCGCGAGCATCCCGATCGCGAACAGGAAATGCCGATGCCATGCGCATTTCCGGCGCGGTCGCACCGGGTTGACGAGGCCGTTGCCCCGGATGCCGCGCACGATCTCGTCGCCTACCGCGCGTCGCTGGCCAGGATCGGCGCGCGCTTTCGCTTGTCGTTTCCGCGCGAGCATCGGTACAATTATGTTGCTGCGACGCGTCGTTTGCGCGATCCGCAGCTGTGCAACCAAACCGACGAAACCGGAGGCCGCTCAGCAATGAGCGGCCTCTTGTCGTCGCGGAGAATGCGGATCGCTCCGACAACAAGCGTGGCCATCCAATAGGTATCCGCCGTCCCCGCGACAGCGCTACGGCATGTACACATCTCGTACGCCCGCGGCTCCAGTCTCTTTTCCACCTTTCCCGCGAAAGCGGGAAACCATCAGAGCCAAGGGCTCCGCTCATCGGGGCTGAAGCCCTGGATGCCCGCTTTCGCGGGCAAGGCAATGCTTGATGCGTAAGGGCGACGCGTGCCTCCGCCGCCCCCACAAAAAATCGTCGCCGATAAGCGCAAAATGCGATGCGTTCGACCAAGCGCGCGACGGCGCTTCGTCGCCGGCGGCGAAAATCGGCCGATCGCGGCGGCTCGGGGCCAAGGCAGCGGAAATAACAGGTTATTTCTGTAATCGGCGGAGAATCTTATGTTAGGAACTCGTCAAGAAGTTCAATACACTCTTGGGGGATGAAGCCGAGAGGTGAGAACGTTCGGGGGACGGGGACGCGTTTGCTACGGTCTGGCTTGGGGGGGACCCTGCTTTTGGCCGCTGCTGCGCTCGCTGCCTGCACCGGGCCCGAGCCCGAAGCGCCGCCGCCTGTGATCAGCGCGGCGCCGTCCGTTATTCCGGAAGCGCCGGCACCGCAGAAGCAACCGGTCTTCACCCAGGTCGGTCTCGCCTCGTGGTACGGACGCGACTTCAATCGCCGACCCACCGCGAGCGGCGAGCGCTACGACATGTATGATCTGACCGCGGCCCACCGCAGCTTGCCGCTCGATACCGTGGTCAAGGTGACCAATCTCACCAACAACCGCTCCGTGCTGGTGCGCATCAACGACCGCGGCCCCTTCGCCGCGGGCCGCGTCATCGACCTCTCGCGCGGCGCCGCCGAGGTTCTCGACATGAAGGAGGTCGGCGTCGCGATGGTGCGCCTCGACGTCTACCCCAACGATCAGTTCAAGACCGTCGCCCAGTATCTGGACGCGCACTGATCAGTTGGCGGTGTAGCCGCCGTCGAAGACGAATTCGGCGCCGGTGACGAAAGCCGCTTCATCGGAAACCAGATAGACCGCCATCGCCGCCAGCTCCTCGGGCGTGCCGAGCCGGCCCAGCGGGATCATCGCCTTCATCGCCTCGAGCATCTTCTCGGGTTGGCGGGACTCCGCCAGCATCTGTCCCACCATGGGCGTATCGGTATAGACGGGGTGAACGGAGTTGCAGCGCACGCCGTTCTTGCGGTGCGCGCAATGCATCGCCACCGATTTGGTCAACAGCCGCAGGCCGCCCTTGCTTGAACAATAAGCGGCGCTGTCGCGCGCGCCGATGAGCCCCGCAACCGACGAGATGTTGAGAATCGCACCGCCGCCCGCCTTGGCGATGAGCGGGATGGCGTGTTTGCAGCCGAGGAAGGGCCCGTCGAGATTGACGGCGTGGATGCGGCGCCACTCCTCGAGCGAGGTGCTCTCGACGGTGCCGCGCGTGCCGATGCCGGCATTGTTGACGAGGGTGTCGAGGCGGCCAAAGGCGCTCGCCGCCGCGGCGAGGTTGGCGACCCATTGCTCTTCGTCGGTGACGTCATGGGCGAGGAAGATCGCCCGCGCGCCGATCCCGCGCGCCACCGCTTCGCCGCGCCCACGATCGATATCGGCGATCGCCACGCTCGCCCCTTCGGCGGCGAAGGCCTGCGCCATCGCGCGCCCGAGCCCAGAGGCGCCGCCGGTGATGAACGCCGCCTTGCCTTCGAGCCGTCCCGCCATCACTGTCCTCCCCTCGCCCCGCAGGGCTATCGCATACAGGTGGACCACAGAGACAATGAGCCGGTGAGAAGATCAAGGCATTGGCGCGCAAAGCGCGCCGATCCTTCTTTCCTCACTGCCTCACCGCCTCCGTGGTAAGTCGTTTTCTGCCGCGGGCGCGGTGACACGCGATTGCCCTACCCTCGCCCGCGATCTCACACCGTCG
>JASHUO010000237.1 GCA_030039975.1 Alphaproteobacteria bacterium | reverse complement strand
GCAGCGATCGGTTACCAAGCGATGAGCGGTACGCGCTTTGCGAGCGTCCGTGGCGGTCCGCTCTTAACCAAGCGCGCCGGCACATCACGCCGAGAGACTTGCCCAGAGGTTGAAAACCGCATCGGTAAAGTGCGCAATACGACAATGAATTCAAGCCGCGGCGCGAGAGTCGATCGCTTGGAAGACACAAGCGGCATGCGCAGGCATGCCTGGCCGCGCAAAATATTGGGGCGGGTTTTCGCTAAATATTAAGGACGTTCATGCTGCTCTGACGCGCTACGGACGGGCCGTGCAGGGCGGAGAGCCTCATGGATAGCGCTGTCTCGCGGTTGAACGTTCTGGTCGTCGACGATGACGACGGCATGCGCCATCTCCTGTGCCGGATGCTGAAGCGCATGGATGCCGCCGGCGTGGTCGCAACCGCGAGCGGCGAGCAGGCGCTGCACCAGCTCGAAAGCGGCCGCAATCCCGTCGATATCGTGATCGCGGACTGGAACATGCCGGGGATGTCGGGGCTCGAGCTGTTCAAGCGCGTTCGCTCGGCCAAGCCGCGAATGCCGTTCTTGCTGGTGACCGGTCGGGACGACGCGGCATCGATCGTCGCCGCGCGGACAAACGGCATCCCTGCCTATGTCGTCAAGCCGGTCAGCCCGCAAGAGCTCAACGCGAAGATCGCGTTTCTTCGGAAAAACCTGGGTTAGCGGTTCCGCTTTCTCATTGTCGACAGCAGGTCAGGGATGCCCGCCCAAACCATCAACACCGCCCCCAAGGGTCCGCCGACAGAGAATATTCTGATGGCCTATGTCGAGGAGCTCGCCGGCAACCGCGCGGGATATCGGGCCATGTGCTTTCACCTCTCGCAGCTCAGCCCGCTCCACCGCGCCGAGAAGCATGTCCAGGCGGCCACGAACCTGCTCATGGAGGTCGTGGACCGGTTCGGCGGGCGGCTGTTTCTGCTGCGCGGCCTGGACGTCGTCGTCATCTGCAAGGGGATCACGGCCAAGGCCATCGAAGACACCGTCGACACCGTGCGCTATCTCTTCGTCGGCGAGGAGCTCGCGGAAAAGGAGGCGGAAGGCGATTTCTGCTCGGTGTTCGATCTCGAAATCGGCTATCCCCAGTTTCGTGCGGCGATCCGGCGGATTCACGACAGCGAGGCCAAGAAGCTGGCGGCCGAGACGCGGCCGCCCGCGCGCGCTCAGTCGCTGCATTCGCGCGTCGGCGAGCTCATCGACGCCCTGAGCAGCCTCGACCTTTCCAACGCCGTGCAACGGCAAACCGTTTGGGCGATCTATGCCGGCAAAAAGCCGAAGCCGAAATTCGACGAGCTCTTCATCTCGATCGATCGCCTGCAGAAGATCCTGGACGGCGAATTCGACCTCCGCAAGGACAAGCAGCTCTTCCAATATCTGACGCAGTCCCTCGACAAGTATTTGCTGACGCGGCTCGTTTGGGAGCAGGTCGGCCTCGCCCGGCCGGTCAGCATCAACATCAACATGGCGACCCTGCACACGCCTGAATTCCTCAAATTCGAGAATGAGCGCGGCCGCGGCTGGCGCGGCCGCACCATCCTTGAGCTGCAGATGGCCGATCTCTGGTCCGACATCGCCGAATACCAGGCGGTCGCCGATCTGGTGAAGCAGCGCGGCTATCTGCGCTGCCTCGACGGCGTGAAGCACCAGGCCCTGCCCTGCCTCAACTTCGAGCACCTCAAGGTCGATCTCGTCAAACTGATCTGGGACGAGGCCCTGCTGCAGCTCGACCAAAGCGCGTTGCGCATCCTCGGCAAGGCGATCGCGGCCTGCGGTCCGCGGCGCATCGTGCTGACGCGCTGCGGCCGGCAGGAGGCCATCCGCTTCGGCCATGCCGTCGGCATCCATCTGTTCCAGGGATGGCACCTTGATCGGCTGATCGCGATCGAGTGATATGCGCCGCGCCGCGTGTCGTCTCGAAGCAAACGCCCTTTAGACGTAGGCGCGTTCGGCGCGCCGGATGGCCTGGAAACGCTCGAAGGCTCTGCGCTCGTCTTCGAGGCCCATGAACGAGCGTATCGTGCTGCCGCGGAAAGTGTGCGCGAACATCTTCGGCGCGTTGCGCAGCACGAAGAGCGGGCTGTGGGCGAACGCCGCCGGCATATGGCGCAGCTTCATCCACCGCTCCGCCCGCCAGCGCAAGAACTCCACCTCGTCTGCCGCAAGATGGTCGGTCCTGACGACCGCCGTGGTGCCGTCATATTCCTCGAGGCGCTCGTTGATGATCAGCCCGCGATCCCTGAAATCCTTGGTCATCGGCGTGCCCGGATAAGGCGTCGGGTGCTGGATATACGGCCAGTCCACGTATTTCCTGGCGAATTCAAGATTGGCTTCGACGGCTTCGCGGGTATCGCCGGGGCTGCCGACGATGAGCCCGCCGACCACGATCATCCTGTTCCGATGCAAATGGCCGATGGCGGTCAGCGTCGCATTCCCCGTTTTCCGCCCGTTCTCGCGCTCGCGGTTCTTGGATTCGGCTTTGAGGAATTGCAGGTCCTCCTCAAGGATGTTCTCGATGCCGAGGAAGACGTAGCGGAAGCCGGCCTCCCGCATCACCGGGGCAAGCCGCTCGCCATGGTTGGCGATGGCCGAGGTCGTTGCCTGGACGGTGTACTCGATGTCGTTCAGCTTCGCGTCGATGATCGCCTGGCAGAGCGCTTCGAACCGACGCACATTAAGCGTGATGTTATCGTCCACGATGAAGAGCGACCGGGCGCCGCGGTCCCGCGCGTCGCGGATATCGGCCAGGACGCGCTCAAAAGAGTAGGTGTAGAAGTTGCGCCCGCGCATCTCGATGATCGAGCAGAAGCTGCAGTCGAAGGTGCAGCCGCGCGAGGTCTCGATCACGTCGACCTGGCGGCCGAGAAGCGTGTAGCCGCTCAGCACCCGCGCCTCGCGCCGCGGCGGCCGGATCTCGCCGTCATCGAGGCTGTTCACGCCGCGCGCGGGGTTGTGACGGAATCCGTCGGCGCTCCGGTACGACAGGCCGGCAATCTGGCCGTATCCACGCTGCGCCTCGAGCGCGCGCAGCAGCTCGCGGAACGTGATCTCGCCCTCGCCGCGCACGATGAAGTCAACGCCGCT
>JASHUO010000236.1 GCA_030039975.1 Alphaproteobacteria bacterium | reverse complement strand
GCATGCTGGCGCCCTTGCCGCTCTTCCATTCCTATGCGCTCGACCTGGTCGTGCTCGGCACCCTCGCCGCCGGCGCCACCACGCGGGTGATGTCGCGCTTCTCCACCGAGGAAGCGCTGCGCCTCCTCGGTGGTGGCGGCTTCACGCTGTTTCCCGGCGTGCCGACCATGTTCCACTACCTCCTCGAACGCGCCCCGGAAGGGCCGATCCGCTTCCCCGATCTCCGCCTCTGCATCTCGGCCGGCGCGATCATGCCGGCAACGCTCAACACCGCCTTCGAGCGGCGCACCGGCGTCACCCTCGTGGACGGCTACGGCATCACCGAGACCGCGACGATGGTGACCCTGAACTGGCCGGGAAAGCCGCGGGTCATGGGCTCTTGCGGCATTCCCATTCCGGGCCAGCAGGTCCGCATCGTCGATCCCATCGCGCGCCGCGACGTCGCGCCGGGCGAAGAGGGTGAGCTCATCGTCCGCGGTCCCAATCTGCTGCTGCGCTATCACGGCAAGCCCGAGGAGACGGCGCGCGCCCTGGTCGATGGCTGGTATCTGACGGGCGATCTCGCCCGCGCCGACGGGAACGGTTTCATCACCATCACCGGCCGACTCAAGGAGATCATCATCCGCGGCGGCCAGAACATCGCGCCGGCAGAGATCGAAGAGGTCGTGGCGCAGTTTGCGGGCGTGCTCGACAATGCCGTAGTCGCCCGCAGGCACTCCGCCTTGGGGGAAGTGCCGGTGCTCTTCGTCGTGCCGAAGCCGGGGGCGCGGCTTGACGAAGCGGCGCTCCGCGCCTTTTGCCGCCAGCACCTCTCGGCCTACAAGGTGCCGGACAGCGTGCACGTCATCGACCGCATCCCACGCACCGGCTCCGGCAAGATTCAGCGCTTCGAGCTGCAGAAGCTGTTGGGGTGAGATGAAACCGGCACCCTTCGCCTATGCTGCACCGAGAAGCGTCGAGGAGGCGGCGGCACTTCTGGCCGAGCATGGCGGCGACGCGCGGCTGCTCGCCGGCGGACAGAGCCTCGTGCCGATGCTCAATTTCCGCCTGCTCGAGCCGGCGCTGCTCGTCGATATCAACCGCATCGCCGGGCTCGACGGCATCGCCGAGATCGCAGGCGGGCTGCGCCTCGGCGCGCTCGTCCGGCATCGCATGCTCGAGACCTCGCCGCTGATCGCGAGCCGTTTCCCCATCATCGCCGCGGCGATGGCCGAGGTCGCGCATCTCGCCATCCGCAATCGCGGCACGATCGGCGGCAGCCTCGCCCATGCCGATCCGGCGGCGGAGCTGCCGCTGCTGGCGCTGCTGCTCGAGGCGCGGATCACCGCGGTCTCCACCCAGGGGCGCCGCGTCATCGCCGCTTCCGACTTCTTTACCGCGGCGCTCACCACCGCGCTCGCGCCCGACGAGATCCTGACCGAGATCGAGCTGCCCGATCCGCCGGCGGGGAGCGGCTGGGGCTTTGCGGAGCTGGCGCGGCGCGCCGGCGATTTCGCGCTGGCGGCGGTCGGCGTGATCATCGCCGAAGCAGGCGGCATCTGCCGCACCGCGCGCATCGCCATGGCCGGCGTCGGCCCGACGCCGCTGCGCGCACCCGCGGCCGAAGCGTTGCTGCAGGGCGGGACGCTCGATACCGGCGCGATCGCCGCCGCTTCGCGCGCGGCCGCCGCGGCGGCACAGCCCGCCGACGACCTGCATGCTTCGGCCGCCTATCGCCGCCATCTCGTCGAGGTGTTGACCCGGGGGGCGCTGAGCGCAGCCGTGGCGCGGGCGCGCAAGGTGGTACCGTGAGCGGGAAGCGCCGCATCGCCGTCACGGTCAACGGCACGCGCTATGAGCGCGAGGTCGAGCCGCGCCTGCTGCTCGGCGATTTCCTGCGCAGCGAGCTCGATCTCACCGGCACGCATTTCGGCTGCGAGCACGGCATCTGCGGCGCCTGCACCGTCATCTTGAACGGCGACAGCGTCCGCGCTTGCCTCGTCTTCGCCGTGCAAGCCGATGGCGGCGAGGTGCTGACGGTCGAAGGGCTCGGCAGCGTCGAGGCGCTGCACCCGCTGCAGCAGGCCTTTCACGAGCATCACGGGCTGCAATGCGGCTATTGCACGCCCGGCATGCTGATGACCGCGCTCGACCTCATCCGCAAGCATGGGCGGCTCACCGAGGCGGCGGTGCGCGCCGGCATCTCGGGCAATCTCTGCCGCTGCACCGGCTATCAGAACATCGTCACCGCGATCTGCGCCGCCGCTGCGGCCATGCAGAGCGGGGAGCCGGCCGGCGATGCGTGAGGAGCTGAGGCCGAAGCTCGTCGGCGCGCGGGTGAAACGGGTCGAGGATCCACGGCTGCTCACCGGGCAAGGCTCCTTTGCCGATGATTACCGCCCGGCCGGCATGGTGCATGTGGCGCTGCTGCGGAGCGCCTATCCTCATGCCCGACTGCTTCGCATCGATACGGCGGCGGCGCGAAGCATGGCCGGCGTCGTCGCCGTCTTCACCGGCGATGAGCTCGCCGAGGCGGCGCGGCCGATGGTCGCGACGTCGAAGATGAAGGATTATCGCGCCACGGCGATGCCGATGCTGGCGCGGGGCAAGGTGCGCTATGTCGGCGAGCCCGTGGCGGCGGTGGTAGCGGCGAGCCGGTACATCGCCGAGGACGCGGCGCGCCGCATCAACGTCGACTATGCGCCGCTGCCGGCGGCAAGCGATCCGCTGCGCGCGGCCGAGGCTTCGGCGCCCCTGCTGCATGAGGAAGTGCGCAGCAACATCGTGCTGTCGCGTGAATTCGCGCGCGGCGATGCGGCGGCGGCGATGGCGGCGGCGCCTCTCCGCGTCGGCGCGCGCTTTCGCTTCCGCCGCAAAGCGGTGCTGGCGCTGGAGAATCGCTGCTACCTCGGCGACTATCACCGCGGGCGGCGCGAGCTGACCCTCTATAGCGCAACGCAAGTACCCGGCATCGTGCGCGACGCGCTCTCCGAGCTCATGGCGATGCCGGAGCATCTGATCCGCGTCGTCGCGGCAGATGTCGGCGGCGGCTTCGGCGGCAAGGCCTCGGTCTATCCCGAGGAGCTCCTCGTCGCGGTTCTCGCCCGGCGCCTCGGCCGGCCGGTCAAATATGCGAGCGACCGTCTCGAGGATCTGTTGTCGACGAGCCAGGCCTTCGACGAAATCGTCGATGCCGAGCTTGGCGTTGCAAACGACGGCACGATCGCCGCGCTCACCGCCGAGGTCGTCGGCGATGTCGGCGCCTATTCGATCTATCCCTGGACCGCGGCGCTCGAGCCGGTGCAAGTGGTGAGCTTCCTTCCCGGCCCTTATCGCATGCCGAACTATCGCGGGAGGGTGCGCGGCGTCGCCACGCCGAAGGCGCCGCTGGGACCTTATCGCGGCGTCGGCCGGCCGGTGGCCGCTTTCGTCATGGAGCGGCTCATCGACATGGCGGCGCGCCGGCTCGGCATCGATCCGCTGGCGATGCGGCGCCAGAATTTCGTCGCCGCCGAGGAATTTCCCTACCGCACCGGCTCCGGCATCATCTGGGACCGCGCCGGCTTCGCCGAATGCCTGACCGCGGTGCGCGTCGCGCTCGATTACGACGCGCTGCGCCGCTGGCAGAAGGAGGCGCGTGCGGCCGGCCGGTGGATCGGCATCGGCTTTGCTTCTTATGCCGAGCTGACCGGCATCGGCTCGAAGATCCCGGCCGCGCCGGGCATGCCGGTCAATACCGGCACCGAGACCGCAACCTTGCGCATCGATCCCTCGGGCAGCGTCACCGCCATCTTCGGCGTCGCCTCGCACGGCCAGGGCCTGGAGACGACGCTGGCCCAGGTGGTCGCCGACGAGCTCGGTGTGCGGCTCGAAGATGTGCGCATCGTGCAAGGCGACACGGCGGGCCGCGCCTACACCACCGGCACCTATGCGAGCCGCAGCGCCGTGCTCGCCGGCGGCGCCGGCAAGCTCGCAGCGGCGGCGCTGCGCGAGAAGGTGCTGCGCGCCGCCGCGCATCTCCTCGAGGCGCATGTCGACGATCTCGTCGCGGAGGGGAGCCGCGTCGCCATCCGCGGCACCGATCGCAGCCTTTCCTTCCGCGAGATCGCCCGCAGCGTCTATCTCCAGTTCGGACGCATGCCGCCCGAGCTGCAGGAAGAGCTCGAAGCAACCAAGCTCTATGACCCGCAATTCGGCACCACGTCGAGCGCCACCCACGCCGCGGTGGTCGAGATCGATCCCGAGACCTTCGATGTGCGCGTGCTGCGCTATGTTGTCGCCGAGGATTGCGGCCGGGTGATCAACCCGATGATCGTCGATGGCCAAGTGCATGGCGGCGTGGCGCAAGGCATCGGCGCGGCGCTGCTCGAGGAGCTGGTCTATGACGGCGAGGGGCAGCTGCTCAGCGGCAGTCTCATGGACTATCTCGTCCCCTCCGCCGCCGAGATCCCGCCGATGGAGGTCATCCATATCGAGGCGGAATCGCCGACGACGCTCGGCGGCTTTCGCGGCATGGGCGAGGGCGGCACGATCGGCGCGCCGGCGGCGATCGCCAATGCGGTGACGGATGCGCTGGCGCCGCTCGGGATCGAGGTGACGGAGCTGCCGGTGACGCCCGAGCGACTCTATCGTCTCGTCGAGGCCGCGCGGCGCAAGGAGTGAGGAGAAGACCGATGGAGCTGGGATTGAAAGGCAAGGTCGCGCTGGTCACGGGCGGCGGCCGCGATGTCGGCGGCGCCGTTGCGCTGGCGCTCGCCGGCGAGGGCGCTACCGTCGCCGTCAACTATCTCCATTCCAAGGCGAGCGCCGATAGGGTCGTGGCGGAGATTGCCGCGCGCGGCGGCAGCGCCGCTTCCTACCGCGCCGACGTCACCGACCGCGACGCGGCCGCCGCCATGATCGAGCGCATCGTCGGCGCGCATGGGCGGCTCGACATCCTCGTCAACAATGCCGGCTATGTGCAGCGCCAGCGCTTCGTCGAGACGACGCCGGAAGAGTGGCAGAAGCAGATCGATATCGGACTTTACGGCGTCATCCATTGCTGCCATGCGGCGGTGCCGCAGATGATGCGGCAGAATGGCGGGCGCATCATCAATCTGATGGGCGATTCCGCCCGCGTCGGCGAGAGCGGGCTCGCCATCACCGCCGCCTCGCGCGGCGGCGTTCTCGCGCTCACCAAATCGCTGGCGAAGGAGCTCGGCC